>JAFGAQ010000320.1 GCA_016933595.1 Opitutales bacterium
ATCCCAAAGACCGGGTCGAAATCATCAAGCGCAGAATCGCCTTCGAAAAGGATCCTGAACAATTTTCCAGAGAATGGAGCGAACAAAGCACAGCGATCGCCAACCGGATTGCCCGGGGAATGGAACTGCTCCCACATGTGGAAGCCGATGACTCCATACTGGATGAGATCGTTCGCCGATCACTGGACACCGGTGTCGATGGGCATCGCAGCGATATCATCATGCTCAAGGCGAGCAAGACTCTTGCCGCGTGGCACGGACGCACCACAATCATCCCCGAGGATGTGCAGGAAGCAGCGGAACTTACCCTCGCTCACCGTATCCGTCGCCAGCCATTCGAAGGGATGTGATCACAATTAACGCCCGATTCAGAAACCGCCATTTCAGGAATGTAGACGGATGCACAACACCAATCTTTGGCTGGCTTTGATCGCAGGAATCCTCACCCTCCCATCGTTTGCGTTTGCTGAAAATGCCGAGGTCTATTCACTCAGCCAGGAAGACATTGATCAGTTCAACGTAAGTTCTATTCAAGAGCTACTCAATCGGGTGCCCGGAATCTCTGCATCGGACTCGTATGTCAAAATCCGCGGATCCAGCGCCGTCAAAGTTCTGGTCGACGGAAAGCCAATCAACAACCCGCTCAGTTCGCATTCTGCCATCCGATGGGGGTTTGCTCCATTCTCGGCCATCGAACAGATCGACATTTACCGGGGGGCAAGTGCCGCCATGTTTGGTGAAGGAACAGACGGTGGAGCTATCGTCATACACAGAAAAAAAGGCACAAATTCCCATGGATCCATTCTGTTCGAGGGAGGTAATTATGGTTCGTTGAAGGTTGCAGGCGGAAACAATGTCTCGATCAACTTCCACAACCTGCATGGTTCATTTGAAGAATACCAGGCAAACGGTTTTCGGGAAAACGGGGATTCGCTCAGATTCAGCTCCAGCATATCCGATCAGATTTCGGTCTGCGATGACAATTCGGTTTCACTATCGCTCGACTACTCATGGGAAGAAAAAGGGAGTCCCGGCTATCCGGATTACCCGAGATTGTATGCACGCGACGCTTCGGAGGCATTCACTTCTTCGGTCTATTTCAAACGTGAGCACTCGATAAAATCCAATCTGTTCTTTCGATCATTCTGGACCAAAAGTGTCGATCCGGAACGGGAGCTGCGAAACGAGATGGAGAGCTGGTCAATGGGGAACTCCACGGACTTCAGGATTCCATTTCCGGGAAAAGCTTCGATTCCGGTCGGTGTAAGTTTTGAATCTTCCCATGTCAAGGGGACAGATCTTTCTCCGAAACACGAAAACGAAGCCGCAATCTTCGGGAACTGGATGATGCGCCTGACAGTCCCTCATCCGCTTTACCTCTCGATCAACGGACGTTTCAACTGGTATTCAGCCTTTGAAGACGTGTTGGATCCTAGTACCCGATTATCTTTCAATCCGGAGAAATGGAAACTTTTTGTTTCAGTCGGCAAAGGGCATGTGGCTCCGTCAATCTTAAAACGGTATCAAAACACAAGCACTCGCATTGCAAATCCGGATCTTGGAATGGAAAGAACCGACAAGTTTGAGTTTGGGCTGAGTCATGGGTTTTCGGAAGCCTTGAACCTGCAAACCTCGCTCTACTCGAAACAAACCTCAGAGCGCATCACCTATGTCCGCATTGACGATGGCATGGCTCAATACCGCAACATCGGCGAAGCCAGTTGGCTTGGGGTGGAAACGACATTGTCAGGAGCGCTTTCAAAGACATTGCGATACTCCGCCACTCATTCATGGATGAAGGCCCGGGATGATTCCAATGACCTTGTGTTATCCGCCTCCCCCGAACACCGTATCCAAACCGAACTCGAATGGTTACCCGTTGGTGCCATGTCAGTCACTCTCTCTTGCAACAATTACTCCACACAATTCAGTCGCTCGGACAACACCGAGCGGGTTCCATCCTATTTCGTCGTGAATCTCAAGATCGAGTATCAATGGAAAAACTCCCGTTGCTATCTGCGAGTAGAAAACCTTCTGGATCATGACTACCTCTACGGAGACGGTCTCCCCGGATCTCCAACCGAATTCACCATTGGGCTCAAGCGCAGCTTTTGACATAAGATCACTCTATGCATGCTCCCATCCAGCTTTCCCGATCCCTGATTCTACCCATCTGAAACCCGCAATTCCTAATCTCTAATCTCCCGTCATCCTTGGCGAAGAATTTCTATGAATCGCAAACAATCATCCAAACAACGTCAGAACGAAATCCGCGAGGGCAATGAGCGGGGCCTCTACATCCTTCACACGGGGCACGGCAAAGGAAAAACCAGCGCCGCCATGAATATGGTGTACCGCCACCTGGCTCACGACTTACCGGTGGCCGTGGTCCAGTTTGTCAAAGCCACCGATGAATTTCCCGATGGCGACCGCCGTATGCTGCTGCGACTCAAAGAACTGGGAATGCCCGTTCAGGTTTTCACTTTGGGAACCGGTTTCAGTTGGAATTCCACCGATCCAGAGTCAGACAAAAGGGCAGCCGAGCACGCTTTTGCCACAGCCTGCAACTTCCTGCGGGACGGCTCCACCCGCCTCGTCCTGCTCGACGAGATTCACATCGCTATCAATCTTGGATACCTCGACGCCGATGCCACACTCGAAGGACTAAGCACGCGGCACCCGATGACCCATGTCATCACCACCGGACGCTATGCCCCAGAGAGCCTCATCGAAGCCGCCGACCTGGTCACCGAAATGAAGCTGCACAAGCACCACATC
>JAFGAQ010000321.1 GCA_016933595.1 Opitutales bacterium
CTCACCTTCGCATCCAAGGCAATCAGCTCGCCTTTCTCCGTGATGATCAGAGGGTTAATCTCAACCATCGAACAATCTTTCTCGATGAACAAACGGTAGAGTCCGTTCAATATCTTATCCGCCTGCTTTACAAGATCCCCTTCAAGTCCCAAGCCATAGGCGACGCGCCTGCACTGGTAAGACTGGAGCCCGATCCCGGCATCCACCGGAACCCGGATGATTTTCTCAGGAGTGTCAGCCGCAACCTGCTCGATCTCAACTCCGCCCTCAGTGGACGCGATGATGATCGGATTGGACGTCTCACGATCCATGAGAATAGCGAGGTAAAACTCTTTCTGAATCTTGCAGGCTTCTGTGAAATAGACCGTCTTGACCACGCGACCGACAGGTCCAGTCTGTTTTGTAATTAAGGTATTGCCCAGCATCCGGCGTGCAATTTCCGCGCCCTCGCAACAGGAACTCGCCAGCTTGACTCCACCCTTGTAACCATCGGCAAATGTCCCCTTTCCTCTGCCTCCGGCATGGATCTGAGCTTTTACAACAACGGTGTCCACACACATGCGCTCAAGCGCCGGCTCAATCTCCGCGGCGTCCTGAACAGCGATGCCAGTCCCGCTTGCGACACCATATTGGCCAAACAGTTCCTTGGCCTGATATTCATGAATGTTCATGTTAAATCATTTGCGCCTTCAGAAAAGGAAAGTCGAATGTTTTCCCGTTTCACAGCGCCGGATTTTGCATCTTCGAATACTGCTAATGTCCAACATTAGACGGAATAGATGCAAGGGTATCGATTCGCAATGACCCAGGCCGCCTCACCTTCCGGTTTTACGATGAGTGAACCCCCGTGTCTCTCCCAACGATTAAGACCCACCGAAGGCCACCGGGACGGGCTTTCCATACTGTGAGCCTCTGACTCCGAATTCACCCGAATCCATTGGATCGGTCCACGATGGAAGACCGGATACGAATCAACTCTTCTTTAAGGATATCGATGCGAACCGGCTTCTCCACAAACCCGTCCATCCCGGCATCCGAACAAACTTTCCGGTCCAACTGGGTGACTCCAGCGGTCATCGCCACAACCATCGGTTGCCGCTCCGGAGGGAGGTTCTGGCGAATCCAACGCGTTGCCTCCAATCCGTCCATTTGGGGCATCTGCACATCCATCAGCACAATGTCATAATTGCCGTCCCGCACCTTATTCACCGCCACTTGACCATCCTCGGCCAAATCAGCCATCAAACCAATCCGCTTGAGCAACAACATGGCAACTTTCTGATTCACCGGATTGTCCTCAGCCAACAGAATCTTCAAATCGCTCAAGCCCTCCACACCATTCCTGGAAGTCGGGGCCGGAACCTCCGGACCCGTTTCTTCATCCGGCCTCCGACCAATGCGTTCCAGAATCTCGGCCACGAGGTGGAGCCTCGCTGGTTTCCGCACAAAGTAGACGCCACTCCAAGTGGTCTGGGGATTCACTTCCCGGGTCAGAATGACAATGGGAGTGTGTTCGACAAACGAAAAACCCCTTATAAAACATATCAGGTCGCCTAATGCTATCGGCATGTGGTGCATATCCACAACGATTGCTATCAATCCCGCAGGCTTCTTTTCCTCCAACACGGTGACCGTTGTCCAGTCCGGGCTATATTCGCAGCCGATTCCGAGCGTGCGCATGAGGCACTTCAATGCCTGTTCAGAGGGAATCGACGACGCGATACACCAAACCTCCTTGTTCCTAAAACGGGAACTGAAATCCCTCGGTTTGCAGTCTGTGGCCTCCGGCAAAGGTATCTCGAAACTAAAAACGGATCCTTTCCCTTCCCAGCTCTCCAGATGAATATCACCGCCCATCAACCAAAGCAGATTCCTCGATATCGGGAGACCCAAACCGGCTCCGCCGTATCGTCTCGCGTTCGAATCCTCGACCTGAAAGAAGGGCTCGAACAACCGATCCACTTTCTCTCCGGGAATACCAATGCCCGTGTCATGAACCTCGAACAATACATGTCCCGGATGCGCGGGATTCAGGGACTTCCGCAACACCACCCGCACTTCTCCCTTTTCGGTGAACTTGATCGCGTTACCCACAAGATTTATCAACACCTGTCGCACACGGGTCATATCTCCGATCCGGAAATCGCCCACATCCGGGCACATTTCCATGGTCAAATCCAAATCCTTTTCCTGCGCGCCGAAGGCCAACAGGTCCATCACATCCTCGACACACGTCCTCAAATCAAATGAGGCCCGCTCAATTGCCAACTTTCCGGCTTCAATCTTGGAGTAATCCAGGATTCCATTTAGGATACTCAAGAGGGATTCACCCGAACTCTTGATGGTGTGCAAAAAGGCAGCCTGTTGTGAATCCAGTTTGGTCTGATCCAGTAGGGTGCACATCCCGATTACGCCGTTCATCGGTGTCCGTATTTCATGACTCATCGTCGCCAGAAACCGACCCTTTGCGATGGAAGCTGCCTGCGCCTCGCCTTTGAGTTTCTCCGATATCTCAAGCGACTCCCTCAGTTCCCGGTTCCGGTCCTCCAGCTCCGAGGCCTTGTGCATCACCTCCTGAGTCCGGCGGTCCACCTCCTTCTGCAATTCCGCATTGAGATACCGTAAACGGGCCTCCCGGAACATCACCCCAAGATGCACCAGTCCGTAGGCCAGAACCACATACCCGACATAGGCCCAAGCCGATTTGTACCATGGAGTCCGTATGGTGAACGCAAAATGTACCGTGTCCGAACCCACATAGCTGGCATCCCGTCCATGCACATAAAACAAGTGTTTCCCTGGGCTCAGGTTATTGTATTCCTTGCTGTACTGAGGACGAAAATGCAGCCACTCCTTATCGTGGCCTTCCATGAAAAACTGAAACGTGTTCCGTTCCGGCTGCGTGAATTGATCCAGGACAAACTCAAAACCCAGGTTCCGGACCGTCGGCGGAAGGACGAGCTCCGGCAGTTCATTGTCGGCCGTGATATCAGCCCCGAGAACCGCTCCCGAATCGAGGTCCACCACCCGGCGCAAAATGGTTCTTGGCTTTGGAGGAGCGGGGGCATCCGCTGGCTGCGGGAAAACAAACAACACCCCATTCAACATCGCATAAGCGTCCCCAATCGGACTCTCAACAAATGCAGTCGCCCGATTATCCATGGTTTCGCCGTAGTATTCGATCATCAATCCTGCGGAATTCGCCGGCATGGGATAGAGATTCGCGAGTGATGTGTTCCGCGAGACCCAATGAACTCCGTCCTCCATTGCCAATTCCTGAGCAAAGTAAAACGGACCCTCGCCCGGGAAATACTGCACTTTGCCGGTGGGTTCGAAACGCTCCCGCACCCGATCGTACTCGAGCATTTCAGAACCGAACACAAACACACGGTCTCCGACAATCAGGGGATTCACCCAACCCACGGGCACGCCCTGCGGTTGCGCCAAGACCTTAAGCTCACCGAGGTTCCCGGTTTCCGGATCCCTCGGAACCAGGCCCACCCGGTTTTCCCCCATCCGGATCCAAACATTTCCCAGAGAATCCTCACCGAGCCCATGGACAATCCCATTCTCCGAAACAATTGACTCGAAATCCCCCCATCCATCCGGTCCCTTCGCAATCCGGCTTACGCCCGTGTAGCCCCCGACATACGCAACCCCCTCTTCGATTCCTGACGCAATCACCAGAGAACGGTCTGAACCACCACCACGGACCTCCAAGCCATTTTCGGTTGGAATGAATAATCCCGAAACCCCTCCCAAAAGCACATCGCCGCCCACAACCGCCATGGTGCGGGCAGAACTGTCGGTCGGTAGCTTTTGCCAATGCACTCCCAATGCCCCGCTCCGCAAGGGCCCCAAATGCGCGACAAAAAAACCCATACTCGTTCCGGCGTATATCTTTTCCCCATGGATCAAAACCTCTGAAGGCACACCGGTCACGCCCTGTTCCTCCGAGAAAAACAGACCCCGAACCGGCAACTCCACCACACTGATCCCCTTATCGTGGGTTAACCAGAATTCACCATCCTTGTCCTCAAAAACAGCGCTGATATTATTGGTAGGAAGACCGCTGTTGGCGTTGATCGTTGATGCCGAGCGACCGTCCGGCGCACATATCCACAAACCATGAGCCGCTGTGCTGATGATGATCCGGCCATCGGATGATTCCGAAATGTCGGTTGCACGACAACCTTCCGGAAACAGTTTCGCAAATTCGGGTATGTTCACAAACTGTTTTCCATCATAGATCCAAAGCCCGTTAGCCGTCGTCATGAAGGCGAGACGATCATCCCCCAGACTTCCGCTCACCACCATCGTATTGTCTCCCCAGAAGAAATCGCTTCCCTCAACGGGAACCAGGCCATCCGCCGCAATCGTATGGAATTTGCTGTCCGCACCGACCGCATAAACCAAAGGACCCATCCGATGAAGGGTCCGGATGAAGTGCCCCTCAAGTATCTTGTGAACACCCCGCTCCGGATCGTAGGCGAACAGTGCGTTGTGGGCCGCAACATACACGATGCGCCCATCAACAATAACATTCCTGAACTCGCTCTCGGCCGATCCGAACTTCTCAATTTCACGATACAAGTCCGTGTAAACCCAACGGTTATCATCTGCCCGCTCGAACCACCCGAAGCGCCGGTAACCGCTTGTCCAGATTCGCCCTTCCCGATCGATGTCCAGATCAAAAACCTGGCCACTATCCTTCAGAATCGTCCATGAAAGCCCATCATACTCCATTAGCCCCTCATAGTTCCCAACGTAAATCAGCCCCGTCGCGGACTGGGCCACCCTATGGTTCACAGGATGGCCCATATACGCCCTTGAGCCGAAATTCCTGAGCATGGGGAGTCCACTCTTAAGGCCCTCATCCGTGGTAGCTCCAGCCACGCGGAAAGCTCCCGGATACAGGCATAGCAAGGCCACCAACAGCCCTACTCGCCAAGCCATCGCCATCCGGGACACTCTATAACTGTTCCTCACTCCATTGATTGATTCTAACCTCTGCAATCAGGCGGTTCTGAAGCAACAGGTTACCCGATAATCGGAGGATTCAGCCGATAATTGAGCATTCAATTCCCTGATTCTGCCAATTTTGATCAATTCATCCACTCCGCAGATGATATCCCTGCCCGTTTCAGATTTTGCCGAACAATTCCGATTGACGGCCCCGAAACGATCCGGTTACATAAGTTCTACATAAGCAGACAGGCCAATCACGCATTTCCATGCGGGCCAGTCCTGAGCGGGCGTAGTACATCGGTAGTATGCGAGCTTCCCAAGCTTGAGAGGCGGGTTCGATTCCCGCCGCCCGCACCATTTTCTTACGTTGTTGAAAGTGGAATACTTAAACAAACCCGGACCTCCGGAAAACGCCAAAAGGTAACGCTAAAGTAGTACCGTTGCTCCGGATACAACCCGCAAGGAATCCGGATGCATGTCTCTCTTCCCTTCCGACTGGACAATCTCTTGACAGAAGTATTGACGGCGGCCGCTATTGCAGACATCCTACTATTTTCTTTCGGTATCAGACTACTCCTCAACCCGAAAATCCTCACGCATATCATGAGTGCGATGCCCAGAATCCTCTTCCCGACGTTAACCCTCTCAATCGTCCTTCTCCTGCAAGGTTGCGGCGACAAGAACGCACCCCGATCGAAGGACGTCCAAGCCTATCTGGAGACGCTCATGGCGGATGCGCCAGTCAAAATCAGCAGCTTTGAGGCTGTCAACTATCCGGCTGGAGCCGATGCTTTTGATGTGAAGTTCAACGCTGAGATCGAGACAACCCAACCGCTCTACACCTATGATCAGGATCCGGCTTCTGTCCGTTCCATCGATGCACGGTCGATTGCGGAGTCCAGGCGGATCTACGACCAATTGCCCGCCCATCATAAAACCGGGATCGATCCCATTGGCATCACCCTCGACTATCCACTGGTTGTCCAAACCGTAAAGCCCGCCACAAAGGCCGCATTTTCGGGGATTGTCCGGGCCGAACGCTTCGTCAAATCATGGAAGTATACCCTCCAACGCTCAGAACCCGCCAATGTGATGGATGCCTTTGACGGGATGTCCGTGGCAGAAATCAAAGCAGAATACAAGGGCTACTATGTCACCGGCAGCGACGAGCACAAACAGGCGCTCGCGGGTCTCGAAAACGCCAAAAAACGCTATGTCAGCCAGGTATCCGAGGCGAACGACAAGTGGAAGCAGCAGAAAGAACACGCGCTAGAGGAGTCCCGGGCGCTTCTGGACGAGATAAAATCGGACGCAGCAGACGGATACTGTTTCCAGACCACGTCCCAGAGCCAACTCCCCGGATCGCTGTTCCTTAAGTTCATTGTCGACCCTTCCGGCGCATTGAGAGCAGTCTTCCACAATGATGGGTCCGTGTCGGACACGATATCGTACGAAGCAACTCCCCGATTTGAAAACAGCCGGCTGCAGTTTGAATTGATAAAACCCGTCCGAAGCTCTCGCGAACTCTTCGGCCCCTTCCTCGAAAATGCACCAGCAACCATCCGGCTGACCAAGCTAACCCGTGATTCCCTTTCTTTTTCAGTCCCTGGAGCAATCCTCGAAATGGACAAAATCGACCGCTACCAATACGGACGGGCGATGGACAGCACCATGGAGGGCATCCGCGATGTGGCTTCCCTTCTCGCATCCGGCACAACACTGGATGGAGTGGTGACCAATCTCGAGAGAGCGTTTTCCGATGATATCTGGCTCCACATCGACGAGATGGGAGATAACGGATCGTTCTCTGGATCCATCGAATCCATCCGTGATCCATTCCTGAAATCGGATGTCACCGGTTTGCTGCGCTCCAATCGCTATGACACCCGGGGCGGGCTTCTCAGCATGCGCTTCACCGGGATGGGGCTCGACCGGAACTACGAGAACGAATATGTCCGCGAGATATTCGCGCTTTCCTACTCGAAGTCGTTCGACTACAAGGACGGTTCGCTGATCAGTGATGAAAACGTTTGGGATTGGGAATTCAAGCGGGCTGACGAAGCACGGATGGAGGAAGTGAAACGGGCCCGCAACAACCGGCGCCAGACCATCCTCGACTCCGTAAAGGCCGGATTGACCTATGAAGGCACCATCCGCCTCCAGATACCGGCATTGGGCTTACGGCCCGTCTACACACCGCATCCCCTGGAGTTGGTGATTCTCGACATGGATCACAATGAGAATACGCTTCGCCTCGAGATTTCGCACAAAACCGACAAAAGGCTCAAACGCGCTTTCAAAGGCACCATTGACTTCGATGACTACAAAACCGGGTTCGAACCGATAACCATTTCGGCTGCGAACGCCGGCATCAGCAAGAGTCTCATCGAGCCGCCCCTACAAGCCCATATCTGGTTGGAGGATGCGTTCGTGTTTTCGCTTAAAGTGCAAGATGGCAAACTCATTTGGGGTGACCTCGGCGAGTTCGCGATTCCACCTCCGGAACCAATCCTGCCTGAGCTTCCGGCATCTGGCACTGGCACGCCACAACCCTGAGGGTTGGAAATACGCTCCGCGTCAACCCCAGACGCACACGATTCCGATTGGGAAGCCGGTGAGCTGTGAATGCTTCGGGACACACTCAAGTCCGGCCCGATTTGTCCGATATCATTGACTGCGTTATTGAATGACGGACCGGCAAATCAGGTGGTCCGCGCCGAGGTACAACGCCCTACCCATCTGCATATGCACCACTCGAACCCCTTCCGGACACTTCTTATTATCCCGATTATCTGGTTCTGCGCGGGGGATTCAACCTTGGCACAGGAGACCCCCGACACCATTGCGTCCTATCTTGCATCCGGAGCGTTCGATGGCGAACTTGGGCTCCTCAGCATCAGCCATGAGTATCGCGGATCGAGCGATGATTCCGGAAATGCCTTGGGATTTCTGCAGCTCCAATACAAATCCATTGAGACCTGGGGACTCCACTGGGGAGCATGGTGGTATGGGGTGAAAAGCGTATGGGAAATGCATCCCGGAGATTACGAACGGCTCTGCAAAGCCGACAGCAGTCTGCGGGAATGCTTTGTATCCTGGAACTTGCCGGGCACCCAAACCACTGCAACCGCAGGGCGATTCAGCATGCGCCAAACCACGATCGATGGACGGTCGCATCAGGGAATCGAGATTGTCAGCAACGATATTACCGACATCACCATCCGGGCCGGGGCTTTCCACCGCTGGTCCCGCTACAACCGGATCCACGTAAACTTTCAGGGAATGACCGGATGGTATGATGTGGATGCGGTCCATGAAGATGCAGGCGATCTTTTCTGGTTCGGTTCGATTCGAAAAGACGGCCGGGACTCCGACTACATCGAGGTGTTCGGGCGCCATCAGGACAATGTCATGACTGCCATCGGAACCGAATGGAACTACGCACGCCCCGTCGCATCCGATAGGAGAGTCGGGGTGGATGGGATCTTCGCATACTATGTGAATGACTGGCCGGAAGAACTTCAGCCCGATTACGAAAACGCTTACACCTGGCTAATCCATGCCTCCATGAAATCCGAATCCCTCAGTCTCGGAATCGGGTGGCACGGAGTGAGCGATCACACAGCCGATATCGGAGTTGGCCCCTATTTCTGGATCGATCCTCTGGTCGCCGACAACACCCTGCCTTACGATGCACGCAACCGTGCTCAGTTGTTCTATGTGGATGCGGAAACCTCCTACGGACCCGTTGACCTCACCCTTGCCTACGGCTACGGTATCAATCAATCAATTGAGGTCGATTCACACGAGTTCAACGCAATTGGAAAAGTGCACCTGCGGGAGGATCTCTCCTTCGAAATCATGGTCTCATGGAACCTGTATGAAGGAAACCTTCTGGCCGACTATGTGAGAACAGGAACACTGCTTACTTTCGAGTTCTGAACCGGTAGTCCCCATCAAGATTCCATTCCTACCGGACGTCATTGCCATTCGCTTCCGCGGAAGGGCATTTCCGGAATACAAAGCCACGATAACTTTGGCTCGACAATCCCTCAATAGTGAACATAGTTTCATCTATTAAAAATGCACGGAAATGGACACCCTTGATAAGCTTCGCCTCCTTTCGGATGCCTCCCGTTACGATTTGGCCTGCGCCTGCGGCACAAAGGACGGAGACCATCGCGTCCGCGGACAGGACGGCACATGGCTCTATCCGGTTAGCTTGGCAAACGGAGGCAAGCAGATCATGCTCAAGACCCTCATGTCCAACATTTGCAGCAGCGATTGCGCCTACTGCCCCTATCGAAGCACCATGGACGTTCGCCGCTGCTCGCTTCTCCCCGACGAAGTGGCATCCATCTTCATGGACTATGTCCGGCAGCGGAAAGTCATCGGTTTGTTCCTTAGCAGCGGAGTAGTCGGAACCCCCGACCGGACCATGGAAATGCTCACAGCCACGGCATCCATCCTACGCAAAAAACACGCTTACCGGGGCCATATCCACCTCAAGGTCATTCCGGGCTCATCCCAGGCGGCCATCGACACCGCCTTGTCTCTGGCGAATGCCGTCTCGATCAACATCGAAACACCCGGGGAGAAGCATTGTGCGAAACTTTCCGGGAAAAAGCGATTCATCGAGGATATCATCGGGTCACTTCAATACATTTCACGCCAAACCGGCAAAGGAATGAAGCACTCCCGGGTCAGGCAAAGCACCCAGTTCATCGTCGGGGCATCTGACGAAACCGATGCCGAAATCGTCACCTACACGTCCGCCCTATACCGGAAACTCGGGCTCAACAGGGTCTATTTCTCGGCCTATCAACGGGGATTGGGCCGGAACGATATCCCCGGCGAACAAAGGGAAAGGGGGACCAAAGAGGAAGGGTTTCTGCGGGAGCACCGACTCTACCAGGTGGATTTTTTGCTCAGGAAATATGGCTTTGAAAAAGATGAAATCCCCTTCGATTCGGAAGGCCATCTGATCCGGGACCGCGATCCCAAAAGGGTATGGGCAGAGAGCCATCCCGAGCGTTTCCCGATCGACGTCAACACCGCATCGGTTTCCGATCTCCTGCGCGTGCCCGGAATTGGCCCGGAAACCGCAAAACGGATCGTTCTCCAACGCAAGACCGGACGGATCAACTCATTCGATCACCTGCCATTCAAAGGCAAACGCCAGACCGATGCCCGTGCCTTCCTCAAGTTTTAGCAGCCCGCATCAACCATTCGGTCAATCCCTCGGGATCGGACCACTGCGGATTATGATCCGCCTCATAGTCCCAAACCACCCATCCACGCGACCTTGCCCGCTCCGCAGAGGGGAAAAAGGCATCGTCTGCGGGTGTTTTGCCAGAGTCATGGGTCAGAATAAAAACGGATCGTATCGCACGGGCAGCTTCCTGATTGGAGAGTTTGATACCTTGGATGACCGTCTTCGTCGGGTGTGGGACATCATGGGGTATCGGGGTATCGGGAGTGACCCACTGTGGCACCAAATAAGCCTCAGACCCTGACAAATCCCACTTCAGCAAATCATTGAGGCTTTCGCCATTCTCAGGAAGCAAGGCATCCAAATACACTAGGCAACCGATTCTCTCCGGAATCCGGTCAGCCACACCCGTCACGACCATTCCACCATAGCTGTGGCCAACCAAAACCACATCCTTCAAGTCCTCCCATAGGATCACATTCACCACATCCTGAATGTGCAGATCCAGATCAATGGCTTCATTCGCCAAATGGTTCCGCTCGCCCTGGCCTGTAAGAGTGGGCCGGTATACAGTGTGACCCTCGGCCCGGAGGAGTCGGTCAACTTCCCGGAAAGCCCAGCCACCTCCCCAGGCGCCATGCACAATAACAAAGGTCTTCGACTCCTTACCATCAACAGACGATCTTCCGTCCAGCCCTTCAGCGGTTTTTTCCGCCGAAAGGGAAACGCCACTCACGAACAAGGCTACAATGACTAAGAAACGAAGCGGGGTAATACTCATGGTTTTCTCTTATCGCATTACTGTGAGTTCTGTCAATTCCCACCCAAAAATCGGCAATGCGACACGACAGGCCCCTCCTTTCCGGAGCATTCATTCCGCTTGCCACGCCCGACTGCGGTTTCATAAGAGACAAATCATGACAAAAACCGATGTCTTTTCCTTCATCAACGGGAACATGTCCTGCAACCTCGCGACCTGTATCGATAACAAACCGCAGACACGTTGGATGCTCATGTACAAAGCCGATTCCGACGGAATCGTTTTTCACACCGGAACCATGAGAGATCTCTATCGATCGCTTCTCACCAACCCACAGGTCGAGCTTTGTTTTTTCAACGGAAACCCCGAGAACATGATTCAGATCCGTGTCAGTGGGACAGTGGAAGAGGACAAGGATCCCGTGCTTCGCAAGGAAATCATTCAAGCCCGTCCGTTTCTCAACAAAGTGATTGCCGAATACGGGGAGGAATCGATCGCTCCATTCCGCCTCCGCAACATGGTGGCAAGTGTATGGACCATGGAGAAGAACACCGAACCGAAGGAGATCATTCCCCTGAGTTGAGCGGGACTATCGCATCCTGAGGAGGATCTCTCACCCCGGGGCTCCTGAATCAGCGAGGCCGCTTCAGCGCCGAAGCATTCTCAGCAGTGAATCCAGCCGCGTGATCACGGCATCCGGATGGATTCCGTTGCAACGGGGATCACTCTCCCTCCGGCGCAGGGATCGTTGATCACCCGCAAAGAGAGCGGTCCGGAATCCACATTGAAGCGCCGGAACGACATCCTTCAGCATGTCGTTTCCGACGAACAGGCATTCTCCCGGCCCAATCCCTTGCGTCTCCAAAGCCGAACGGACTTGCTCGTACATCCAGGTATCGGGCTTCGCCCGCCCCCCCTCCCATGACCACTGGCACAACCCTGGATCAAAGCCATGATCGGCCATAACCGTTCCTGAAAACGCCTCGAAAAGCAGCGGGGTGTAGAACTGCGCATTCGAAACAATCCCCAATGCAAACCCCATCTCCTTCAGCGCAGCTAAAACCTCATATACACCGGGCATTGGCCATACCGGATTGACCCTCGCTTCCACCTCAATCGAGATACGCTCCAAGTCGTCCTGCGAGAACCCACGATCCGGAAACAATCTGCCCAGCATGGATCCCCACACCGCGCGAATATCCACTTCCGGATGCGGGATACCTTTCTTTCGGGCGCTCACGTGGCAACCTGCGATCGTTTCCCGATAGGTATCCCACAGCGATGCGTTGTCAGGCGGAAGACTCCATCCCATCGAAGCAAACGCTTGCCTGAAGCGTTCCTCGACTCCGGATCCCTCCACCCCTTCGATATCTCCTGATGCCGACGCGAACAGCGTTCCATAAACGTCGAATACCACCGCCCGCACTCCGGATAAGTCAGCGGAGACTTCGACCGCTCCGGTCGGGATGGGATGAAGCTCATGAGATAATGCCCGCATTCGGGAGGGGAGAGATACCATAGCCATCGGAAAAACTGGGTTGAGGGTTACCGGGATTTCGATGAAACTATCCGGAGAGGGCGGTTTTGAGCAAACGAAGGTTTCCAGGATCGAGAAAGGACATCAACACAGCATGTTCATCCGCTCCCCCGATATCCGTGGCCCCAGCAACCCGGCCTTCCATCAATCGCACGTAACGTTCCCACAGGCGTGCGACATAGGCGTCCGGAGAATAGTAGGCCCGAAGGGATTCCACATCCGGTACCGGCTGGGACTCCTCATCCATCCCGGCGGGACGCAACCGCTTCCTGAGTCCAGCGTCGCCTGCCACCTTGCGAATGACCTCCGACTGCGCGACTTCCCCGAGAAAGCCGAAATCAATTGTATCGGATCCATTCGTCGCCGCCTCCCAATGGGCATTCATCCGGGCCATATTCCACTCCTGTCCATAGGCCGCATAGAGCTTGCGGAAACCGGAATCCATGCGGCGACGCAACTCCGGCACATCGATCCATTCCAGCTCCACTTCGAGCCTCTCATACAAACTGCCCAGGTTCCACCCGTGGTCGCCGAAATCCCGGGTCACCTGATCCAAGTTGCGGCCGGCCAATGGCTTCCCGGCAAAAACCGGCTCCAAAAATGCCAGGCCGAATCCTTCCTGCACCGAGGTTGTCACCAGACAATTCGCCCGATTAAAGATGGATGGGAAATCAAACGGAATGTTCTCGGCCCAACCCAATTCAACCGGAAGCCGCAGATCACTCGCGAGGCGCTCCCAACTACTGTGAATCGGCAACCAACGGGGATTGGCCGGCCCCATGGTAGTGGCGTAGAGGTCTTCGGAGGAACCGGTCGCAGCCAACAAAAGAAACTCTCCGATGTTTTTCCGCCGAATCCCCCGGGTCGGATAGAGATACAGTTTCCGGTCACGCGACAGGATACCGCCATTCGCCCTTTTCCCCGAATCGGATCCGGATGACTCCGGGAGTTGCACCGGATTTCCTATATTGCATACCTTGTCAGCAGGGATACCGGCACTTTCCAAAACCAATGCATCCCGCTGGTTGATGACAGCATACGAGATCGAATCCCCGATCGGATACAACGGACAAGAGCCCTTGTTCTTCGCGAGAACACGATAGTTCTCGGGCCTCCCATCTTCGGCAAAATCGTGCAAATGCATCAAAACCCGATGCCCTTGCTCAACTAGAAACTGAACCGCATGGGGCATCTCCGGGTTTTTGCCCAGAGTCGGGTTATGAATGTGCCAGATATCCGGTAAGGATCCTCCGAAAACCGCCTTTCCCGCTTCCAGTAGCTGCGCCCCCAAGGGAATCGAAGACTCCGGAAGCGGATCCGTGCGATAGCCAAGATCCGGAACCGCCTTGACTGGAACCGGCCACGAATCCCGCGAAACCTCACCCGAAAGCAACCCGACCTCGGCACCCCGGCCAAGCAAACCGGGCAAGGTATTCTGGATCACCCGGGTCACGCCTCCCGGCTTCAAATGATGGTGAACGATGCAGATTTTCACGACCGTCAAGAACCGCTTCCGCTTATCCCGAACTTATCCCGGTATTCCGGAAGTGTGATCATGGGGGGGCGCTCCTCCTCAATGATCTCGTGCACCACCTGCTCGTAGGAGTTATCGTGCGCCTGGAATTGCCGGTAGAGGTTCGAAAGCGCAGGCAAGCCATCAACAGTTCCATGCATCTTGAGCCGATGCAAAAAGCTTTGGAGAATCCCAAATGACATCTTGCCCAAATCCCGGGTCGACTGATTGCGGTGAACCCGCTGGTCCAGATCCGTTTGCCCGAAGGCATCCAGCCCATACTCACGATACACATCCAGGATGTGCGAAGTCTCCACACCATATCCAATCGGAAACGGCAGTTGCTCCAACACATGCCGCCTCACCGCATATTCGCCGGACAAAGGCTGCACCAACGCCGTAAGCTCCGGATAGAACAACGAAAACAGCGGACGCACCAGTATCTCCGTAACCCGCCCGCCACCCGATGGTCTCACTCCGTGAGAGAACGCCAGCGGCCGGTCGTAGAAAGCCTTCACGTAATGAATGCTGTCGCGGTAAATCAATGGTGCGACGAGCGCATAACAAAACCGGGGATGAATGTTCGCGATATCCGCATCCACATAACAAATGATATCCCCCTTAAGCTGGTAGATGGCCTTCCACAGGTTTTCCCCTTTTCCGCGTTTAAAACCGTGTTCCGGAAGGATCTCCGATGAAAGATAAACATCCGCTCCAAACGATGCCGCCACCTCACGGGTCCGGTCACTGGACCCGGAGTCAATCACCGCGATTTCATCCAGCAACGGATAGCGGTCCATCAACTCGGACTTGAAGATGACGATCTCTTTTCCAATCGTTTTCTCTTCATTCAACGTGGGAATACAGAGTGAGATCGACAAGCCCTTCTTTTCCTTCTCCTCGATCATGGCCCGCAGATCCCAGAATGCGGAATGGTGAAACGTTTGCTCGCGGATCCAATGTTCAATCTTCTGCATCACAGCCTCCCTGGTCAATTGCCATCAATACCCCGATCAACTGCGACAATCCGGTAAACAGGGGCTCAATCCGGATGCTCTCCTCGTCAGTCTGCAAACCGGAACCCTCAGTGAGACCGAGTGTCAGAGCGGGAATCCCGCGGTCGGCAGTTGCGGACAACATCCCCACACTCGGCGCGATCTTTGGTTCTATCCCCAGGCTTTCCATGACCTTACGACCGGCAGTCACCAGAGGATGCCCAAAGGGGATCCCGCCAATTCTGCGACGCGACACCACTTGAAACTCCACATCCACATTCCTCTCAGCGCGGATCTCCGCGACGATGGCCTCGATTTCGCGCCGCACAGCCGATACTTGGCCGGCAGCTTCGCTGCGAACCTCCAGCTTCAATCGCGCCCGCGTTGGCGGCACGTTGTAAGAGGAACCCGCACTGACCGATCCCAGTATGATCGAGGTCCTCGGCACCGATGCTAAACGGATGGACAACAGCTTTGTGATCAGCTCGCTCAACACCGCCACGGCACCCCTTCCACTGGATTCATCCCATGTCGAAACAGGAGCGACCTTCAACACAATCTCTCCGCGCAACATGCCCAAAACCGAATAACTCAAACGCCCCAAATGGACGCCCTCCACACAGATCGCGGAATGAATGGGTACCGTCGTGTTATCGAGGAAAAACCCCAAACCGCTGAGATCTCCCCGACCCAAGGTTCTCGAAGACGCCTGCAACACCAGATTGCTCTCCAGATTGATCCCCAAACGATCCAGTATCCAAGGCAACGAAAGCACGCTGGCCAGCCCGATGCTGTTGTCCGCGATGCCCGCTCCCGTCACCGCGTCTGGACTCACCTGCATGGTATGGCTCATCGACTCATCATGAACCGTGTCCGCATGCGCCACCACAAGGATATTCCGCTCGCCCGTCTTCCCGGGCAGAATACCGCTCGCGTTGTTCATCTCGTCTGCCGATATGCTCTGCAGACCCGCCTCTGCGAAGCGGTTCCTGACATACTCAATACGCGCCTCCTCGCGGAAGGTGGGGGCCGGTATCTCCCCGACCATCACCGCATTCGCGAGAATCAATTCCCTGCATTCCCGCAAGGGCGTACGCATATCAGGCAGTCGATCGAGTATGGATTGAATGTCGGATTTCGAATCTGGCATAACCTGAACAAGGCTCAGCTCCACAAACGGCAACCCGCCGTTCAAAAACACATATGAAGCTTCCCTTGAAGCCTTATGCTAAAGTCAAAACCCGATCCATCAAGCCAAAAACCGGATCAGCGCAACACCTCCGCCATCGACTCGAGAAATTCTCGACGAATGGCCAACCATTGTCACCCGCCCATTCAACCTAACAACAGTCGGCAAATCTCAATGCCCCTTGAAAAGAAATACCGATTCAGTTTCCATTCTGAACGAATTCAAATCCGGGAGCAACGTTATGAAATGCGTTCTCAGCTATCCGGGCGGGAAGATTTCCCTCAAATACGGCTCTGGACAAGGCATTACACTGACTGAATGCGGCATCTTCAATGCTTTCGATTCCCTCCTGGAATAAGACTTCGTCGATACCCTTGCACCCGTAAAATGCATGGTTTTCGATGCGTCGGACGCTTCCCGGGAAACGGAAACGACCAACCACTCCGTCACAGTTCATAAACGCCTCTGGTTCCACTGCTTCCAGGCCTTCATTCAGAACAATCCCGGAAAAACCCCGACAAAGCTTAAACGCAGATGAATCTATCGTCTTGACATTCTTCGGGATCAACAATTGACCCGCCAATCTTTCGCAACCCGAGAATGCGTTTTTTCCGATCGAATTCAACCCAGAGCCCAAAACCAAACCGGTAAGCTCACTGCATCCCTCAAAAGCCGAAGAACCAACAGTCTTCACACTATCCGGAAACGTCAGGATTCCGTTCAGATTCTTACATTTCCAAAACGCTTTATCTCCAACATTCTCAACCCCGTTTTCGATTGTGAGGCTTTGCAGTCCATCACACTGGGCAAAAGCAGAATGTCCAATCGATTTGACGCTTCCAGAAATGACGACATGAGTCAGCCCGCCACAACGCTCAAACGCTTCCGATTCAATGGTTTCAACACCATCCTGAAAGACAACCTCCGACAACCCTTTACATCCCAGAAAGGCGGATCGTCCAACCGTCTTCACGCTGCCAGGGATCGTCAATTTTCCCGAAATCCGACCAAGACCAAGAAAGGCATTCTGGCCAATCGAGGCAACACCGTCTTGAAGAATCAGTCCTGTGATTTTTGAAGTGCCAAAAGCATGTTCTTCTATCGATTTCACACTTGAGGGGAGGACCAAGGTTCCAGCGATTTCTCTGCAAGGACTGAATGCATACCTGCCGATCGTCTCAACACCATTCTCAAGCACCACTGCGGATACTTTGTTGCAGTACTCAAATGCCGACGGACCGATGGACCTAACGCTACCGGGAATTGTCAAAGAACCACTGATTCCTTCACAATACGAAAAAGCCATCTTTCCGATTGATACTAACGATCCCGGAAAGATCAACTGGCCCGTCAAGCCCGAGCAGTTCTGAAATGCGACATCCCCAATCGACTCAACCCCTTCCTGAAGATCCAAGCCGCTGATGCCTCCGCAATGCGCAAAAGCTGACGCCCCAATTGACTTCACATTCCCGGGTATTGAGAGAACTCCAGTCAGGTGGCGACAGAATTGAAAAGCTTTGTCCTCGATGGATACCAATGATGAAGGGAAAACCACAGAACTGGGCACGTTGATCTTATTGTAGAACGCAGCCACGCCAATTGAAGTAACCGGTTTGCCTTCAATTGATTCAGGAATGATAATCCTCCCACCCCGTCCCCGATATCCCGTGATCTTTACGGATGCACCATCAGTCTCCCACTCATATTCTCCCAGATCCGATTCTTGCGTTGCTGATTCCTGAGCCCAAGAATTTGAAAGCGCAGCTCTGCAGGGATATCCATTCCATTCAGGAACAGTAAAACCGGAGTCTGACTGCTTGAAGACAATGGAAAAGCCCCGGGCACATTCCCGGAACGCTCCCGGAGCAACATACCCCGGAGCCTTACCTTCAAAGATTGCGGTGATAAGCTGATCGCAACCCTCAAACGCCCCAAAATCGATTTGAACAATAGAGTCAGGAAACACCACCCCAGTTATCCCGGTGCATCCACTGAATGAACGCGCCAATACGGCGCCCACGGATGCAGGCATCGTAAGGATTCCCTCTATTCCGGTGCATCCCTCGAACATGGAAGGTCCAAAATATTCGAATCCTTCATCCAGAACCAGTCCTGAAACACCAGTGCATCCTTTGAATGCTCCCTGTCCTATGAGCTCGATCCCGCTCGGGAGAGACAAATCACCCACCAGCCCAGAGCACATGGAGAAGGCTTCCTTTCCCATAGATGTCAACCCGGGCCGAATCATCAGAGAAGTAATGCCAGAGCAAGAATGGAATGCCGCATTTCCGATCTTTCTGACTGAATCTGGAATTATCAGCGTACGAATCAACCCACTGCAGCCACGGAATGCTTCATCTCCAATCGACTCAAGCCCAGGCTGCAAAACCAATCCGGATAGCCCCGAACAGGAGTGAAACGCCGCATTTCCGATTCGCCTCACTCCACCCGGAATAAGCAAGGTGCCGGTCAGATTCCGGCAGCCATAAAAAGCCTGATCTCCTATGCTTTCCATATTCGGTGGAAGGCTCAGGGATGTCGGAACCAAAAGAGTGGATACAAAAGCCTTGGGTCCAACGGCTTTGACGGGCTTCCCATCAATGGTCTTGGGAATCACGATGCGTCCCCCGCGACCCTGATACTTTACAATAGTGATTGAGTCGCCATCATCGGTATACTCCCATTCTTCAAAGACGCTGGCTGACACTTCACTTCTGTAGCCTTCCCAATCGGGAGTGGAGAAACCAGTCGACCCAGATCGATAGCGCACACAAAAACCGGAAGCGCATCCACAAAATGCATCACTTCCCAGCGATGGAGCATCTCCGAGGAACTCAACACTTGTAATCCCGTTTCCTGGCTCAAGACAAAAAAAGGCTTGTTTGCCAACCGTTCTGACCGTCTGAGGAATCAACACATTACCCGATAACCCCGGACAATCGATGAACGCTTTGGCACCGATTTCCTGAAGGGAAGAAGGAAGCTTCAGGGTGCTGAAAGTAGTCAACTTACCCGCAAATGCAGATGCTCCTATTTTGGTTACCGGTTTCCCTCTTATCATATTGGGAATCACGATGTTGCCGCCCTGACCATGATACAAGGTGATAGCCACCGCCGATGCGTCTTCCACGTATTCATAGTCCCCCGATCTCCGTCCAAATGGTTCGCATTCATGCCAATGCCAGACAGGCGTGACAAATCCCTTCGCACCCTGTTGGAAGCCGAACTTGAATTCGTAAGCAACCCCTTGGAACGAATTCGGTCCTACATAAAAAGGAGCATCACCCATAAAAAGCGCCCTTTTGATTCCATGACACCGAAAAAACGCATTTTCTCCGATAGCTTCCAGCGATGCTGGAAAAGTAATCGTGCTATCATCCATCACCCTTCCGGCAAAAGCATCAGGCGCAATGACTTTCACCGGTTTTCCGTTGATCGAATCAGGAACAACAATATCCCCACCGTATCCCAGATAACGGGTAATGGTAATCGAGCCTCCTCCATCCAAATACTCATAGTCGTCGTGAGGCGGCCCAATGAAATCACAGGGGAATCCCTTCCACAAGGGGCGGGCAAACCCTTTTGCCCCCGGAGTACAAGTAACCTTGAAATCGCTTCCGGTTCCCGAGAAAGCATCGGAACCAATTGTTGGAGCATCTGCCGTGAAATACGCGCCACCAAGACTGGCACAATCCTTGAAAGCTCCGACACCGATCGAACTCACCGCCTCAGGAATGATGATCACTCCCGATATCCCGCTACAACCACCAAATGCACCATCTCCAATTGTGGTCAAACTCTTGGGAAGGCTCAAGAACCCCTTGAATCCGCTGCATCTGGCGAAGGCGGACGCACCGATGATCTTGAGATCAGATGGCAAAGTAACGCGACTCGGGTCACGAACCCTACCCGCGAAAGCATTGACGCCAATCTCCTTTACAATTCTGCCATTTATGTGATCCGGGATGACAACATCACCACCATTTCCAAGATACCACGTAATTGTAGCCGAGCCCCTTTCGTGGTATGTACCCTTAATGTTGACGTATTCATAATCCTCAAAAACACTCTCCCTCAATTCACAAGGATACCCCTTCCACATCGGAACGGAGAAACCCTCGGCCCATCTGTCATACACAACCCTAAAACCCTCAAATGTGTTGTCAAAGACGCCGGAGCCCATGACCAGAGGGGCATGATCCAAAAACAAAACTCGTGCCAAACCCACACACCCATCAAAGGCCCCGCTTTCGATGGTGTTTACGGGTCCCAAAAACGTCACACCACCCGAAAAACCCGCGCATCCAGAAAACGCTCCTTCACCGATAGTCACCATACTCTTCGGGATCACTAAATCCCCCGAAAAACCGGTGCATCCAGAGAATGCGCCATCGTCGACTATAGTGATGT
This sequence comes from Opitutales bacterium, assembly GCA_016933595.1. Classification (GTDB taxonomy): domain Bacteria; phylum Verrucomicrobiota; class Verrucomicrobiia; order Opitutales; family JAFGAQ01; genus JAFGAQ01. The sequence goes on from JAFGAQ010000321.1 coordinate 20,585, forward strand.
TTTCTGGAAGACACAGAGGTCCAGTGAACCCGCCACAATCTGCGAATGCCCTAAATTCAATGATCTGCAGCGATGAAGGAAGTCTGAGTCTGGCGGGATCCAAGACCTTTCCAGCAAAAGCATCTGTGCCAATCTTCGTAACTGGCTTTCCATTGATCGATTCAGGGATGGCAACATCACCCGATTTCCCGTGATATCCTGTGATGGTAATCGAAGACTCTCCCTCAGAATACTCATAATCTCCGAGTATTCCCCCGAAACAGATAAAGGAACCAAAGCAAACAACTATGAAAACGATCAAAAAATGCTTCAACGAAGAGTACATGGGGCAATAACTGGGTGTAATCCAACTCAATAGATGTATGGGTAAGCGTAAATACCCCCGCAAGAATGCTCCCGCAAGATGATTTCCTTTCAATTTCCATCAAATGGAACGAAAACAGCCACACCCTCAGCTGACACGAATACCCTCGGATCCCCACTCCATACAATCCCAAAAACCAACGGATCCTCCCGATAGAACCGATATTGTTTTCGGTTGGCAATCCAATCCCTTGCATAATGACACAGTTGCAAAGTGAGAATTCCGACATTTTCAGAACACACTCCACATCAGTGTCCATCATCCCCATCAGTGGTTGAGATCTCCGTCTCCACCCTCCTTCGTGTCCTCGGTGATCTTCGTGGTGAAAAACCTTCTTTTCTTCAAAAATGCTGCTCGGTGTCGACCCTTCGATCAGCGAGGAATAAATACGACGGGCATTGTCACTCTCACCTTCACCGGTTTGCCATCAATCTTCCCGGGAGTGAATTTCCATTTCTGAACAGCCTCTAGTGCAGGCTGCTCAAATTCAGGATGCTCAAATCGGGTCACAATTGGATTTGTCACATTTCCCCGTTCATCGACAATGAACTCAACATCCACCCATCCGCCAATCTTTCTCTTCTCAAGATCTGCTGGATAGGCGGGCTCAATCTGGCGCACCGGTCGAGGTTTTTCCTCCGTTTCCTGCATTTCATACACTTGATCCGCGATTCTTGATTTGTCGCCATAATCAGTCTTATGCAGTTGTTCAATATTCGGCTCCCTCCCGGCACCTTCGACTGTTTTGGTTTCACAAGGATATCCTTTCCATCTTGGAAAGGTGAATCCCGTGGATTTTTGGCTACACACGATAATAAACCCTTCGGCTGTACCTTCAAAGACTTGTTCTCCCATGTTCTTTGGGGCGTTTCCCAAGAAAAAAGCTTTGGATATGCCACTGCAGCCAGAGAAGGCATTTATCCCGAGTGTTGTCAGCGTCGATGGCAGGGTCAGCGTTCCATTGAAACCACTGCAGCCATAGAAGGCACCAGATCCAATACTGGTAACGCCTTCCGGAATCGTGAGTGTTCCGGTAAAGCCACTGCAGCCACGGAATGCGGAAGACCCGACTTCAGTAACACCTTCAGGGATCGTGAGCGAGCCGGTAAAGCCACTGCAGCCATCGAAAGCATTCCCGATCGTTGTCAGCGTCGATGGCAGGGTCAGCGAACCGGTAAAGCCACTGCAGCGTGCGAAGGCACCGTTCCCGATTGTGGTAACGCCCTCTGGGATCGTAAGCGAACCGGTAAAACCACTGCAGTCCCAGAAGGCAATATGTCCGATCGTTGTCAGTGTCGACGGCAGGGTCAACGTTCCATTGAATCCACTGCAGTCAGAGAAGGATTGCTCTCCGATCGTAGAGACTCCTTCCGGGATCGTGAGCGAACCGGTGAAACCACTGCATCCATAGAAGGCCTGATATTCGATCGTGGCAACGCCTTCAGGGATCGTGAGTGCGCCGGTGAAACCATCGCAGCCTCCGAAAGCTCCCTCTTCGATCGTTGTCAGTGTCGATGGCAGGATCAACGTTCCACTGAAACCACTGCAGCCAGAGAAGGCATAGCGACTGACAATGGTAACGTCTTCCGGGATCGTGAGCGAGCCGGTGAAACCATCGCAGCCTGCGAAAGCTCCCCCTTCGATCGTTGTCAGCGTCGATGGCAGGGTCAAAGTTCCATTGAAACCATTGCAGCCAGAGAAGGCTCTCTCTTTGATCGTAGTCAGGCTTGGAGGCAGAGTCAGGGTGCCTGACATGGTCACCTTACCAGGATGCTTGAGTTTCAGCGGTTTCGTTCGGGGCATAGTCATGGGGCGTCCCGAAATGGTTACCTCACATTCAAACGCTCTACTCCCAATGACAGTCACCGGTTTCCCATCGATAGTATCGGGGATGACAATATTTCCTCCGATGCCATTGTATTCGGTAATGGTGATGGTGGTTCCGGTGTCTGAATACTCGAAGTCTCCGAAAACGGCTCCGGATAGTGATCCGGATGAAAGGAATGAAACAACGGAAATGGTAAGAAATAGAACGAGGGAGTAGCGATTCATGATGATCGGGATATCGAATGAGGTCTACGATGGTTCAGTTTATAAGCCAGTCGCGTAGGATCTCAAGGATATACCCGTTCTAAAAAAGACACTTGCGGGTAAGGCCAGTGTCTTTGGGCTCAAGACCGCTTTCTCCAACAGACCATTGTCTGCAAAACTGTAGAAACCGGGTAGAGCCGGGTGATCCTTCGCACCGACGATGACATGGTCGATGAGAGGAATTCAGGTCCGATCTTTCCGATTCCTCTGCATTGGAGCGTGGCCTCGTTCATGATGCGCCTCCTCTCTGCTCGGAGTCGTGGCTGAGGAAACCAAGGCCGCTTCCTTCGGAATCGGAGAACACACACAAACCCTTCCGTATAACCCGACTCTTACAACCATCGTTCAATTCCGGGATCAGGAACGAAGTCCGGCTGGAGACTTAATGGTTAGGGGATTTCACGTGACGTACAGCACTCCTTGGAATGCCCAAAGACTGAATACCATTGCGACAGCCCATGGGGCAGCCGCAATAAGGTGCGCAATTCTCAACTGACTGTGACGGACCTTGCCAATGATGACGCTGACAACGGATCCGATGGATGCGCCGAGCGTCACGGCGGCGAGGAAGATCGGTAGGGACAGGTAAGTAGGACCAAGCTTGCTGGAAGCAAATGCAAGCATTAGCCAGATGTTGCCACCAGACACCAACAAGGATGTGATCATCCATCTCATATCATCTCATCCCCCACGTCAATCTGTGGCAAAGCGCGAATCGACGTTGCCTGCGTCTTCTGGTTCTGCCAGATTATCATTTGGAGCTCCATGCGCTTAGGTTTGATATCGAGACTCTGAATACTTCTTCTTTTGAATCCGAGTCAAAAAATCGGACGGTGTCACCGTCTTGCTCAAAGCTCATATACCCATTGGACACAGGATTCGTTTCGATCGCTCGAACCCATCCTTGTATCTGTTTCGTGTAAATCGATAGAATGCAGCTATCCACACCTGAAGTGAATTGCCGCCGAATGATCGCTATTTGATCGTCTCCATTTGCCAGGAGATCAATTTCTCCTCCTCCCCAAGAGGAGCTTGCAAAGGCCTCAAGGGTCTTCGTGTCCGGAAACCCGGATTCATCTTCGGATGCCAGCAACTGACTAGATCCCAGTATCGAGGTGGCCAGTATGATTAGATAAATGATCTTCATTCCATTCACAGAACAGAGTTACCCATCCCCATTCAGAGGCAATGAACAAGGGAAACGGGACAGTGATTGGTTCACGTAGCCAAGACTGTAGAGGTTTCGATGGCTTTGCAATCGGGAATGCACCGGGTTCTGATGGAGAATGGATTGGGGACGATGGGATTCGGATTTTCCCCTGGGAATCCATGGGAGGTTTTAGATAAACCCGGATTGCGTCCATTCCCGCAGCATTGTCATTCCCAGGCAGGTTTCGTTCCCTGATTGAATGACGTATGGATCGTTCAAACCGCGGATACCCACCCGGAAAATACTCCCTCTCACTAAGGCCCCCAGACACAGGGCTACCGAATGTAACAAAATGGGATTAATGAAAAACATTTGAAGCGGTATGGATCATCTCGTGAAGGAACTTGGGGCTGAGGC
>JAFGAQ010000322.1 GCA_016933595.1 Opitutales bacterium
CGGGATGAACTGAGAGCGTCCAAGATCATGGCGGACCGCGTGCTCTCCAATCCCAAGATCGAAATGGTATGGAACAGCACCGTAAAGTCCATCAACCCGGACGATCAAGGTTTTGTATCCTCGCTCACCACCCTGGACAAAACTACCGGAAAATCCCGTCAGATCACTCTTCAGGGGGTTTTCATTGCGATCGGGCACATCCCCAATTCATCCGCCTTCAAGGGCCAGCTCCCCCTCGATGACGAAGGTTATTTCATTCCCGAGTCCCACAGTCAGGTGCGCACCGCAAAATCCGGCGTCTTTGTAGCCGGAGACTGCGCTGACCACCACTACCGGCAGGCGATCACCGCCGCAGGCATGGGCTGCCAGGCAGCCATCGAAACCGAGCGTTGGCTCTCGACTCAGGGATAATCCAAGTCATGTTTCTCCCAACCGGTCGCCATTCCTCATAACGGCGATCCACTCACGTCATGTCCGTGTATCAGAAAACCATTCGGATCAACACCCTCGGCAAAGGGATGACCGACGTCACGCACCACCTTGAAGCCACGCTCCGGGACTCCGGACTGCGGCAAGGCCTGGCGTCCGTGCTCTGCCAACACACCAGTTGCAGTCTGGTCCTGATGGAAAACGCGGACCCATCGGCACGTGCCGATCTGGAACGCTTTCTGGAAAAAATGGTGCCCGAAAACACACCCTGGTTTACCCACACCATGGAAGGCCCGGATGACATGCCCAGCCACATCCGCATGGCGCTCACCCGCAGCAGCGAAAACATTCCGTTTGCAGAAGGCCGGCTCCTTCTCGGCACATGGCAGGGGCTCTTCCTTTGGGAGCACCGGAGCATACCCCACAGCCGCTCACTCGTGATCACAATCATCGGCGAGTAACCGGCCGCCGCCGCGAGCATCTCTATCCATCCTTGAACCGATTGATACCATGCCCATCCATAGTCCCAACGAATCCGTTCCAACCGATACGTCTACTCCCGAAGGGCTTCGCCATGCGCTCATCAGACGCAGCAACCGGCAAAAGGAACTGAGGACCCGCATGGAACCGATCCTCAGCACAGCCCAACATGCCGTGCTCGAAATCGGATGCGGACACGGCCACTGGCTCACTGCCTATGCGGCTGCCCACCCCGCCACCACCTGCATCGGTTTGGACATCATCTCGCAACGGGTCGCCAAATCCCAACTCAAGGCAACCAAACGGCAGCTCAACAACCTCCACTTCGTCAAGGCGGAAGCGATCGAGTTTATCGAGATTCTACCCCCATCCGTCTCATTCGACTGGATCATGGTGCTCTTCCCTGATCCCTGGCCGAAAAAACGCCATCACCGCCGGCGCCTCATTCAGGCATCGTTTCTTGATCTCATCCACCCATTCATGACACCCGAAGGCAAGCTATGCTTCCGCACGGACGACGATCCCTACTTTTCGTGGGCACACAACATCATCGGAAACCATCCCAAATGGAGACTGGATGAGCCCACCATCTGGCCTTTCGAATGCGAAACCCTCTTCCAAGCCATGATGGACCACTGGCAGTCGCTTTCCGCCGGAATTGCAGACTGACCACAGACCGATTTTTCTCAAGTTTTGAGGCATCCGGCCGATAATTGTAAGTGGTACAAGATACCAGACATCCCTCCCAGAAAGACGTAATCGCGCCGGGACAGCATGTGAGGCTGTCCCGGTTGTTTTTTTGGGTGTCATTGGCATGGAGGGCGCGCTTGCAATCTGAGGCGCGGGCATCAACATAAGAGGCATGAGCAAATCCTTTGTTGAGTCTTTGCAAGCATATGCCCGTCTCGCCGTTCATGTTGGGGTCAATCTCCAAAAAGGACAGCGCCTCATGGTAAGGGCGCCGATCGAAGCCGCTCCGCTTGTAAGGGAAATCACCGCCTGCGCCTACGATGCCGGAGCACCGCTGGTATCGGTTCTCTATCACGATGACCAACTCAGCCTTGCGCGCTTCCAGCATGCCCCAAAGGATTCCTTCGAAACCTTCCCCGAGTGGCAGGCGGACGCACTGCTGGCCTGCGCCAAAAGGGGCGATGCCTTTATAACAGTCAGCGGAACGGATCCCGACCTCCTGGGCAGTCAAAACCCGAATGATGTAGCTGACGCGATGCGCTCCGGCCAGAAGCACATGGCACCCTTCATGGCCTATCCGATGAGTGACCGTGTCGCTTGGTGCGTGATTTCGATGCCGATACCGGCGTGGGCCGCCAAGGTCTTCCCGGGAATGTCCGCGGAGGAGAGCCAGATCAAGCTCTGGGACAGAATCTTCACCACTTGCAGAGTCGATCAGGCCGACCCTGTCCAAGCCTGGAAGGAGCACATCGCCAATCTTCAGCTACGCAGCCGATATCTGAATGAACGCCGGTTCCACGCCCTCCACTACCGTGGACCGGGCACCGATCTGCGCCTCGGACTACCTGCCGGGCATATCTGGAAATCCGCCGAAAGCGTCTCCACGTCAGGCATAACTTTTGTGCCCAACATGCCCACGGAGGAAGTATTTACGTTGGGCGACCGCAACCGGGCAGACGGAGTCGTAAAATCCAGCAAGCCGCTCAACTATGGAGGCACCCTGATTGAGGATTTTTCGGTTACCTTTTCCGGAGGCAAAGCGGTTCAGGTCACCGCACGAAAAGGCGAAGCCACCCTCCGTAAGCTCATCGAAACCGATGAAGGATCCGCACGCATCGGAGAAATCGCGCTGGTTCCCCACAGTTCCCCGATCTCGAAATCCGGCCTGCTATTCTACAACACCCTGTTTGACGAAAACGCGTCCTGCCACCTCGCACTCGGCAAAGCCTATCGCTTCACGCTCGAGGGCGGGAAGGAAATGGATGATGCCACCTTCGCCAACTCAGGCGGCAACAACAGTCTGGTCCATGTGGATTTCATGATCGGATCACCGGAAATGGACATCGACGGTTTGGACGAACATAACCGCCCCGATCCCATCATGCGCAA
>JAFGAQ010000043.1 GCA_016933595.1 Opitutales bacterium
CTCCACACGCCTCCCACTCGATACTGCAATCTCACCCACACAGATGATCCATCTGTTGGCAGTCCCGTTACGTTTGTCGTGAGCGTTTCTCCAGACAAAGTTCCAGACAAGAAATAGCTACTATCACCTTGCGCATTTCCAGCACGCACAAACCAGTTCGTCACTGCCGCGCCGTTTGCCGTCCATGTGAATTCCTGACTGGAACCACTCAAGGTCGCGCCATCAACCGGGCTTACCATTGCCGGAGGTTCAGCGGCCGGAGTTACGGTGATGGTGATGGTTTCGCTGTCTTCATCGATACCATCGGAGACCCAGAAGGTAATCTGATGATCCCCTACCTGATCGACAGTCGGCGTCCATGTGAAAGTACGGGTTGCGGGATCAAAGACCGCTCCAGCCGGAAGTCCCTGGCCGTTCGGCGGCAGGTCCATCACCTTCACCGGTGCATCCGCAAACTGCAGTGTGGACTCACCCGTGAAAGAAGGAATTTCTTCGACAGGCTTGATATCCAGTGCCTGCCATGCAGCCAAGGATTCAAGGCTGCCCTTTGCATTGAGGGCCACCGGTCCTTCAGTTGAGGAACCTTCTCCCTTCATCACTCCCTTGAGCGCCGAAGCGGGCAAGGTTTCGTCGGTCGCCATCAAGAGGGCGGCCACACCGGATACATGCGCCGCAGCCATCGAGCTGCCACTCATTTCGCCGTATTGTCCATTGGGAAGCGTGCTGACGATTCCTTCGCCGGGCGCCATCATTTCAACGGTGTTCGCTCCATAGTTGGACTTGGCAGCGAGCGCACCGGATGCATCCATGGATCCAACGGTCACACCATATACTCCGGCATAGGCTGCCGGATAGGCTCCACCCTTATCCAGATCCAGTCCGGAATCACCGGCTGCAAATACCATGAAGACGTCGGCCAGCGCCATGCTGCGTACCCCACGCTCAAGAGCGGCACTCCACACCGGTGATGCGAAGCTGTTGTTCACCACGCGAAGGTTCACCCCTGCGGCCTTCATACCAAGGAGGTATTCATAGCCCTTGAGGACATCAGAGACCAAACCCTGTCCATTTGCGTCAAATGCTTTCACGGCAAGCAGGCTAACCTGCCAATTCACCCCACTGATCCCGAGAACGTTATCCCCGGCGGCACCGATGATACCGGCAACATGGGTTCCATGGCCCGAAGCATCGGCCACAGCCGAAGATCCGGAGATCACATCCACGCCCAAAATATCGTCGACGTATCCGTTCGCATCATCGTCCACCCCGTTACCTCCGATTTCGTAAGGATTGATGAACAAGTTGTGCAACAGATCCGGATGGGAAGCGTCCATCCCGGTATCAACCACACCGACCACGACAGCCTGGCTGCCAACCGTGGTATCCCAGGCGGAAGCGATTCCGAGGCCTGCGCCGTTTTCGGACGCATCACGCAGTGCCCACTGCTCGGGGAAGAGCGGATCGCTCGGCATGCGCTGTGCCTGAAGCGTCGAATCCAGTTCCAAAGTCTCAAAGATATCGAGCAACGAGAGGTCAACCAGCACGCTTTCAACGCGGGAGGAGGTGTCGATCAGCTCCATCACACAAACGCCGGTAGCCGGAAGCCAGGACTCGACTTTCACCCCGGCACTGGCCAGAGCCGCCTCATCGGGCAACTCGTCGCACACCCCGAGAATGCGAGGCTGGGAGTGCAGCTGACCAGCCGCCAGAAATGCGGTCGCCATTGTCAGCCACGCGATAGAGAGGATACGTAGGAACATTGTTTTTTTCATGATACGAAGCCCATGGATGGTTTGTGGGGTAGTGATACGAGAAACGGTATAATATTCGAAATCGGTTTTCAACCGCGTTGATCAATGGTATAGCACCAAAAACGCCACGGGCGAAAGCCGGAAACCATGCAACATGGTGCTTTTACGTCTGGCAAACCAAAAATGCCCGGTTTTACTAAAATTTGATAAAAAGATTCCCAGCGGTAATCCAGCCGCTCTCGATCGTAAAACAATCCATTCCGCGATCAACAACCCTGGAAAATTCCTAAGACCGGAACAACTCCATCTCTCTTGACCCAATCCCATCCGATGATCGCGACATCACCCGTTGATGAGCGGCCAATGACAGAGCCTCAAAGGCGGACGGATCGGAGTAAAGGCGGGCGATTCCGGCAGCGAGGCCGGCCGCATCCTCCGGGTCGGCGAGGATCCCACAAGCGTCATCCACGAACTCGGGAATAGCGGCCACCCGATTCGTAACCGGGACCAGTCCCGACGCCATGGCCTCATCCCGCGATACGCCATGTGAATCCCAGCGCGTAGGACA
>JAFGAQ010000044.1 GCA_016933595.1 Opitutales bacterium
AGCCCGATGGTGTAATGGTAGCACAAGTGATTTTGGTTCACTTTGTTGGGGTTCGAGTCCCTATCGGGCTGCCACTCCAGTGGAGCGGTTTCGGCTCGGCGCTGAGTCCTATTGCTTTTTGACTCATCGGACAGTTTTTCCCCGCATCCAGCTGCGGTTTTGCATCATTCGCAACATAATCTGAAAGAAGGCAGAAGCTGGAATTTGTACAGTTTTCAGATTTGTTGTTTTCGGTTTGACGCTAGTTTTACAAATCAGCCCGCGTTTTGAGGTGAAGATACGGAAAACAATCAGACGAATAACATATTCGTTATCTATTATGAAAGGATTCCATGTCCGGGGGCAATAGCGTTGCAGTTTTTGAGGCGATGAGGCTTTTCGAGGATAATAAAAAGAGGAAGAAGTTTACCGGCTGATGAAATGATCCGGTCGGTTATTGAAATCATCTATACTATAGGAGAAGAACGAAATTGGCAACGAACACGATCGCAGTGATTGCTCCCTTCCATGGGGTGGGAGAAAAGGTTCTGGTTGGGGTGGCTGACTATTTTCAGAAGCAGACCCGTCTCAAGATGCGTCCGATTCATCTGGACGCGAATGTGAGCTTTGAGAACATGGATTTGTCCCGCATGGGCGGGGCGATTATCGTGGATATGCTGGAGGAGATGCCTCCGGCTCTGCGCGATCTGAATATCCCGAAGGTTGAGGTGTTCGAGCGCAATCACAAGGAGGGCGTGCCTTTGGTGAGCGTGGACAATGACCAGATCGGTGCACTGGCGGCCCAGCACTTGTATGGTCGTGGTTTCAAGCATTTTGCATTTGTCGGTGGTATTGATCATCCGTTTTCGAAGAACCGCTACATGGCGTTCAAGAAGTTTCTGGATGGGAAGAATGTTAACCTGCACCTGTTTTCGGAAACGTTCCCGCCGCGTTCGCTCGGATCGACTCAGGATCCGAGGTGGAAGGGTTTCTTTGACCGTCTGATGACTTGGTTGGATGCGCTTCCGAAGCCGGTTGGGGTATTTGCGAGTGACGACTGGAAGGCCTTTGACACGCAGTTGGCCTGCCGTACTCTCGGGATTGAGATCCCGGGTCAGGTAGCGGTGATCGGGGTGAACGACGACAACCTGGCTTGCCAGATAGCGGAGACTCCGCAGTCGAGTATCCGGCTTCCTTATGAGCGTGTGGGTTTCGAAGCGGCGGCCATGCTGGATGCCATTCTCTCGGATAAGCCCACGGACAAACGGCGCATCCTCAAGCCGATCGGTTTGGTGACGCGTGAGTCCACCAACACCTTTGCGGTAACCGACGAGATTGTGGAAAAAGCTTTGCGCTTTATGCAGAAGGAAAGCAACAAGCCGATCCGGGTGGAGGAAGTACTCAAGCATGTGGGGGTATCCCGTTCCTTGCTTGAACGCCGTTTCCGGGGCGCGATTGGCCGCACTCCACTGGTGGAAATGCGCCGTCAGCGTGTGGAACGTGCGCGGGCCTTGCTTGCGGACACCGATTTGGCAATCAATCAGATCGCGAGCATGTGCGGTTTTGCGAGCAACATCCGTTTCACAACGGTGTTCCGTGAGCAGGTGGGGGTGACCCCGACCGATTTCCGGGCTCAGATGCACAGCATGTCCTGATTCTGCTATCGCTGCGCCAAGCGATGGCGCGACGGTTCAATTTGAAGGGCGTTGTTCGAAAAAGGAACAGCGCCCTTTCTCTTTTCAGGCGATGCATTCAGGATTATCCGCTTGAGTTCGCGCCGGATATGGCATGCTATCCGATTGCGGAACGACCCTTTCGATGGGAATCATGATGAATATGGAGGCAACATCAATTAAGCAGGTGCTTTGTATCAAGTGGGGCAAAAAATACGGTGCCGACCATGTGAACCGGGTTTATGGAATGGTATCCCGGAATGTGACGCCTCCGTTTCGTGTGATTTGCTTCACAGACGATGCTGAGGGGATCCGCACTGAGGTCCAGTGCCTGCCGCTGCCGGAGCTCGGGTGCGAGGTGCCGGTGAATACGCAGGGAAAATGGCGCAAGACGGCGCTTTGGAACAAGGATTTGAAAGGAGTGGAGGGTGTGGTGCTCTTTATCGATTTGGATTCGGTGATCACCGGTTCGATCGATCCTTATTTTACCTATGGTGAGCCGGATGATGTGGTTTTGGCGCGGAACTGGTTGAGGCCATGGTCCGGGTTGGGCCAGACTTCGGTCTTCCGCTTTCCGGTCGGTAAGCACGGCTACATCCTTGAGCAGTTTCAGTCGGATCCGCAGGGAGTGGCGGACCGGTTCCGATATGAGCAACATTATCTGACGCGTTCGATCAGGGGCGGGATCAGGTTTTGGCCGGAGAAGTGGACATGCCACTTCCGGGTGCATTGTCTCGGGCCGGTGCTGTTGCGTTATTTGCGTCCGGCCCGCTTGCCGAAGGGGGTCCGGATTGTGACCTTCCCCGGCCGTCCGAATCCCTCGGATGTGATGGAAGGAAAGTGGACGGCGGAAGCACCGGATTACGCCGGCAGGTGGGCTCATATCAAGGGGATTTTTGATCCCTCAAGGCGGGTGTATCCTTCGGTGGTCCGGCATCTGAAGAGCTTTGCGATGCCGGTTCCATGGATGCGGGAACTGTGGCGGGAATAGGATCCGGGCTGGGTCGGTGAGTTGCCTGCGGGTTCATATGTATGAGCAACGAATCGGGGTCTGATGCCCCCTTCAACGCCCTTCGGTTATTGATTAAAACCTCGCGGGGAGTCTAGATTGGCGTTCTATGAGTAAGAACCCCTACGGCTCCTTCGACGACCACAATAACGAATACGTAATCCGCCGTGCAGACACTCCGTTGCCTTGGCTCAACTACATTGGGCAGGACGCCTACTTCGGGCTGTGCACCAACACTGCAGGGGGATACAGTTTTTACCGCGATGCCAAACTGAGGCGCTTGACCCGCTATCGCTACAATAACGTCCCGATGGATGTCGGCGGGCGTTATCTGTATGTGAAAGACGGAGATACGGTGTGGAATCCGGGATGGAAGCCGGTCAAGACCGAGCTCGACTCCTACGAGTGCCGTCATGGGACCGGGTATTCGCGGATCACGGGCAAGAAGAACGGGGTTGAAGTATCCGCTTTGTTTTTCGTTCCGCTGGATGAGAACCTCGAAATCTGGCGCACCACGGTCACTAACACCTCAGACAAGACGAAGGAGATCAGATTATTCTCTTTCACGGAATTCTGTTTCTTTGAGGCGCTCAATGACATGACCAACTATCAGCGGACCTTCTCGATCGGAGAGGTTGAGATTGAGAATGGCGTGATCTACCACAAGACTGAATACCGCGAGCGCCGCAGCCACTATGCGATGTTTGGATGCACCCACAAGGTGGATGCTTTTGACACCAGCCGCGACGCCTTTATCGGCGTGCACAACGGGTTCCATGAACCCAAGGCGGTGCTTGGAGACGGATGCACCAACAGCCATGCCCACGGTTGGTCGCCGGTGGGGGCGCACCAGATCAACCTGAAGTTGGCTCCGGGAGAGAAGCGTGAGTTTTCCTTCATCCTGGCCTATGTGGAGCAGGGTGACTTGCCGAAGTTTGAAAAGCCCATGGTTTTGAATAAGGCCAAGGGCCGTGAGATCATGGCGAAGTATGCCTCGATCGAGGCCGTTGATCAGGCCTTTGCAGCCCTGAAGAGCCGTTGGTCCAATTGGCTTGGAAAGATTCAGGTCGATACCCCCAGCCCGATCGCCAACCGCATGGCGAATGTGTGGAACCAGGTGCAGTGCATGGCAACCTTCAACTTGTCCCGTTCGGCCAGCGGCTATGAGACCGGGATTGGCCGGGGAATGGGGTATCGCGACAGTAACCAGGATTTGCTCGGATTTGTTCACATCATTCCGGAGCGTGCCCGCGAACGCATTCTGGACATCGCCAAGACGCAGATGTCCAACGGTTTGTGTTTCCATCAGTATCAGCCGCTCACGAAGCAAGGGAACAAGGAGATCGGGGGCGATTTCTACGATGACCATCTCTGGTTGATCCTGAGCACTTGCGCCTATATCAAGGAAACCGGCGACGTGAGTATCCTCTCCGAGAAGATCGGTTATGCGGATACGCCTGACAGCGGAGACGATCTGCTGCATCACCTTGAGACCAGTGTTTCCTACACGTTGAACAACCGTGGCCCGCACCGGCTTCCCTTGATCGGGCATGCGGACTGGAATGATTGCCTGAACCTGAACTGTTTCTCGAAGGAACCAAATGAATCCTTCCAGACGGCAGGGGATGTGGCGGGGTCGAAGGCCGAGTCGGTGATGATTGCCGGGCTTTTCCTCTATTCATCGCAGGAAATGGCCGGGCTTTATGATTTCATGAAGCGGGATGGCGACGCCAAGCGGATTCGCGGACACTATGCGGATATGCTCGAAACGGTGGAAACCCAGGCGTGGGATGGCGAGTGGTACACCCGTGCCTACGACGCAGAGAGCCGTCCGGTTGGTTCGAAGGTTTGCGAGGAAGGCAAGATCTTCATCGAGAGTCAGGGCTGGTGTGTAATGGGAGGTGCAGGCCTGGAAAACGGGCGTGCTAAGACCGCTCTCGAGAGTGTGCACAAGCATCTCTACACTGAGAACGGCGTGGTGCTGCAACAACCGGCTTACAAGGACTACCACCTCGAGTTGGGTGAAGTCACCAGTTATCCCCCGGGTTACAAGGAAAACGCCGGCATTTTCTCCCACAACAACACATGGATCCACATCGCGTGGACCATGTTGGGAGAGGGCAACCGTGCTTTCGAATACTACCTGAGCATCAATCCTGCTGCCAAGGAAGACAAGATCGACATCTACCGGAGCGAGCCTTATGTCTATGCGCAGATGACGGCTGGTAAGGATGCCGCTACTTTCGGGGAGGCCAAGAATTCATGGCTGACCGGAACCGCCGCATGGAGTTACGTGGTGATCACCCAGTCGATTCTGGGCTTGAAGCCCGATTACACCGGTCTACGTATTGATCCTTGTATTCCGAATGATTGGGACGGTTTCACCGCACAGCGCAGTTACCGTGGAACCGCATATGACATTACGGTTCGGAATCCTGCCAAGGTGTGCCGTGGGGTGAAAGAGGTTCGCGTGGATGGCCAGTTGGTGTCCGGCAACCTTTTGCCTCTTGCCAAGGGAAAGACCCTCAAGGTTGAAGTGACCTTGGGTTGATCCGCAGGCAGTCCACTTGGCCGGGACGGTTTTCATCTGAGGGGTCCGTCCCGTTGTTTCCTCATCCGATTGGATTTCCGCAGTTCCGCTTCAAGGCGAGCTGCGGTTTTTGTTTTTTTGAACATCCCGATGGGTGCGGTATTCTCAGCATATGAATGCCGAACGGCTGGATTTCCCGATGCTGACGTATTTCTCGACAGCATGAACGGAATGTGCAAGATGACAGAAATCCGATGTATGAAAAACGATAGTCGAATGAAGAGATTTGGAAGTTTAGGCATGTCGCGTCATGCGGGTGCCGGTTTTACCTTGGTTGAGATTCTGCTGGTCCTGGCCATTATCATGATCCTTGCGACCATAGGGATCATGAACATCGACAAGATTTTCGGGGATACGCAGGAGAAGGTCGCGGGTTTCCAGGTGAATGAGACCTTCAAAACCCCGTTGTTGAAGTATCGTCTCGATGTGGGCAACTATCCCTCCTCGAGTGAGGGGCTTGATGTGCTCATGAAGCGCCCTGGGACTGGTGGCAAATCGTGGAAGGGTCCTTATGTGGATCAGGTGCCGCTTGATCCCTGGAAAAACGCCTACCGATACCGTTTTCCGGGTGAAAAGAATCAAGGGGGATATGATCTCTGGTCGGTTGGGCCCGACGGAATGGACGGGACTCCCGATGACATCGGAAACTGGCAGAAACAGGAAACGCCCTGAGCGCGCTTGGCGCTTCCATCATCGCAATGCCGGTATTCGGTTTCAGGGGAAGGCCGCATTTGATTCAAGATGCAAGTTCCGGGAAATCAATGGCAGTTCTCAGGCGTAGAATGGCGAGTCCGGCGTTTTCGCTGGTGGAGATTCTGCTGGTGCTGGCCATAATCGTCATCGGAACTACGTTGTTCGTGAGCAATGCCGAGCGTTTGATTGATGGCATGAATGAGCCCACAGCGGAAGAAGTGGTGGATCGGGCGGTCAAGCAGGCGCGTTTGGCGGCCGTTACCGGAAAGATCAAAGTGCGTTTGTCCTATGATGTGGAGAGGCGGGCGTTGTTGCTGACGAATTCGCAAGGCGTGGAGTTGGAAAGCTATTCAGTGCCGGTAGAGGACGAACGGGATGAACTCATGGTGCGTTTCCGTGAAGTGCAGACTCAGCCTTACCGTTCTGCAGGCGTTTGGTCTTCGGGAGTGGAATTGTCGTCTGAAGTGCTGGATTGGATGGAGTTTTGGCCGGGCGGATACTCGACGGGTTGCGTCGTGGAAGTGGATCATGGAAGGGGGGACCGGGTTCCGGCCCGTGTCATGTACGATCCTTTTTCCAATGCGCGAATGGAGCTTGACCTATGAGATCCGGTTCCATCGCAGTCAGGCAGCTCCGCCATCGCTTCAGCAAGGGGTTTACGCTGATCGAAACCCTGTTGGCATTGGCCGTATTCGGTTTGGCTGCAGTGGTATTGACCACCAGTTTCTATGATGCGCAAAGGGCACTCGAATGGGAGGCACGCAGTTTGACCTATGAAAAGATGGCGGACTGGGCGGTCGACCGTATTCTTGAGCTCAAACTCGACAGGGATGCGATGGAAAAAGGGGATCGGGTTTCGACATTGGACGGAGGAAATCTGGATTGGACTGCGACTGTGGATGATACCCGTTTGCTCGATTGCTTTCAGGCGACCTTCAGCCTGTCATTTTCCGCTGCATCCGAAGCCGATGATGTCCCGCTGACGGTGAGTCGGCTGGTGTATGCGCCTGAATGGTCCGAGGATAAAGACCGCGCACTCCTGCTCAAGGACAAACTGGAACGCTTTGAATCCCGGAAAGCGAGGATGCTACCATGACGAGGGGAGAAGCGGTCAACAATACTCCCCCTGCAGCGCATGGATGGAGCGTCATGCGTAAGGGACCGGTAGGATCCGGGTTTTCTCTCATCGAGGTTCTCTTGGCCCTGGTGATTTCGATGATTGTGATTTCATCGGTTACCAGCCTGTTCTATGTTTTCGCAAATGCATGGCTCGGATACCGCGATTCCGGATATGAGCAGGATCATGCCCATGGCGTAGTGGCGTTTCTCGAAGGGGAGTGTTCGCGATTGTCGGGAGTATCGGCTTCGGGTGAATCCGGTGGCGTGGAATGGCGGAAGCTGCCGGAGGCTGGACCTTACGATCCCGAATATTTGAGTTGGAAAGTCGTGGATGCTCCACCGTTTCTTCCGGTTTCGGAGCTTTTTGAAGGCATGGGGATTCGGGTGTATCTGCGTTTTGAAAAGGATAGGGGGCTATCCCTTATTTGGCATCCGGAAGATGATTTGTTGGTGGATCCCTGGAGGGATGAGCCGTTTGATCCCAAGGAACATTTGTATGAAGCGCCCCTTTCTCCGATGGTGGATTCGTTGCTTTATGCATTTTACGATTCGGAAAAAGACGAATGGGATGAGCTCGATGAGCCATGGAAGGATCAGTTCCTGAAGGGGCAGATGCCGGATGTGCTGGTGTTGCGGTTCTTGTCGGAGAAGGAAGCCGCCCCACCTTTTCATGTGTATTTGCCGAGAGATCGTGGAGGGGATGCGGGATGAACCGGGAATTGCGGCAGAATAGACGTGCGACACAGGGCGCTCAGAAAGGAGCTGTTCTTCTGGTTGTGCTGGTTTTTGTGTTCTTGCTGAGCTTCATCACGATGCAGTTCGTGTCCGAGGTTGGCGAGAAGCTGCAGTATCGGGTTCAGACCGGGGGGGATGCGGAACTGCGCAGAGTCGCCATGGACGGATGGACCCATGCGGTGGCGGTGTTGGCCGAGATTCAGGAGGTGGAAGGATCGTTTTATGCCGGCGGGCAGGGGTGGAGTGATCCTTTTGCTTATGAACCTATGATGGGGGTGCCGGATGGAATTGTGCTGGAGTCTGTGGTAGAGGATTTGACCGGACGTTTAAGCCTGACGGCTATGGATGAAGAAACCTTCCGGTTGTTTTTGGAGTCGATCGGATGGAACCTCAATGATGCATCGCGTTTGACCGATCTGTATTTCGATTGGATTGATGAAGATGATCTGGTGCGGGTTCAAGGCGCCGAATCCCGGGAATATCGCAGTGGCGATCGCTCCAATATCAAGCCGAGAAATGCGATGATCAAGCGTATGGAAGAGTTCAGCCAGATCCGGGGGTTCCGCGAATGGTTCTCGTCCAGTGAACCGGAGATGGTGGAGCGACGGGAACGCTTTCTCCGTAGCCTGACGTTAATGCATACCTCGCCAGCCAATATCAACAGCGCAAATCCGGCAGTTCTCAATCTGATCGGGAAAGTGGATATGGTCAATCCCATCGGGGTGGCCCAGTATATGGCCGGGCGGGACCGGATTGCCGGAACCGGGGATGATCGCTATTTCGAGGATGTGAACCATCCCTACCTGATGTCAACCCGTAGCTCGGGGTCTCGACTAAGCGGGGTGCAATCCCATGCCTTTCGCGTTACGGTAAGAGCCTCCCGCCCGGGCTTGTCCCAGCATGTGGTGAGTGCGATCGTGCGGGAGCCTTCGGAAACCTCGACTGAATCGGCTGCGGCTTCCGGAACGGACCCTGCAGAAGCTGACCCTGAAACCGCGGATCCCGGATCCGTTGGCGGGGAGACCGCGCAGGAACCTGCAGTTGCACCCGGCGCGGATCGAATGATGGGTCTTCCGTTCGAAATACTTGAGTTGAGCGAGAATATCATAAATGCTCAGGACTGACTACCACTCATGCACCGATTCCTGTCCAGTATGCGCCAACGTTTGCCCTCCCCAAAGGATCCGGCAGTGTTTTTTGTTCCGGGGGATTTGTTTTTCACCGAGCGGGTGGAAATTCCATCAGGATTGAGTGTATCCGAGTCGGACGCGTATGTGCAAACTGCGCTCGAAGGGATGTCTCCTTTTTCACTGGATCATCTGATGTGGGGTTGGATCCGTCTTTCCGGGACTCATGATTCCGCGATGGTCTATGCGGCTCTTGCCGAAAAAGTGCAGCCGCGATTGCCCGATGGAATGGGATCTGGGGTTCACGTGTTTCCTTCTTTTTTGCCATTCTTGGAAATGGTTCCGGATCGGCCGATGGTCCGCGCTGGCGTGTGCGGGGATTCGGTATCGGTTTTGATGTTTGACCGGGCAAGCGATTTGCCGGCCGAAATTCACACCACTACTGCGGAAAGCGGGCTTGGTGATTCGGGTGCTTCCGTAGTACGGCAGGACATGTTGCGCGCTTTAGGCCTCCGGGGGTGGGAGATCGATTCGGCTCTTTATTCCCATGAAATGCCCGTATGGGAACGATCCGATGCGATGATTTGTCCGGTTTGTGCCTTGGGGTCTGAACCCGAAGCTTTTGTTGGCACCGGCTTGAGGCTCGAGGGGCACGCCCTGTGGAATGCGGACATCCGGCCATTCTCACAAAAACTGACACTGGAAAAATCCTCCGTCTGGGGGCGGCGATTGTGGAAGGCAACAGCGGTTATTCTGATCACGCTCGCGGCTCTTATTGGCTTGGAAGGAGTGGCCGTTGGGTTGAAGGCCCGTGTCAAGTCCCAGAAAGAATGGATTGAGCGCCAGGCTCCACGGGTTGCAGCCATCGAGTCAAAATTCAGGAACATTGAGGTCTTTCAGCAGGGCGCAGCCGCTTCGCTCCAACCCTTGGTGATGCTGGATATTATCAACCGCATGCGCCCCGATGAGGTCTATTTTACCGAAGTGAAGGCCCGCGACGGAAATACCCTCGAGATTCAAGGTATGTCGGAGCAAAACGGGGTGGACTTACTGAACCGTTTCCGCTCCGAATTGTCCGCTTCCTCCCAATTGGCCGAGGTTTCGCTGGATGTGACCAGTATCACTCAGGGCTCGGCACGCTTCACCCTGGTTGCCAAGTTCAACGAGCTTCCTCATCCTCAGCCGGCAGAGGCACCGGCAGTTAACCCGGAATCCGTTACCGCATCATGATCCAGTTTTTGCGTCGGCAGTTTGAGAGACTCAGCACCCGGGAGCAGGCGCTTCTAGTGGCGTTTTTGGGCGTGATCGCCCTTGTGTGGGTCGGTCGTGCGGTTTCCAATATCGGCAGCGCGGTTTCGGGGATGTCAAAAGTGGCATCGGATATCAGCGTCCAGAAAGAGTGGTTGAGCCGTGAGGCCGATATCGAATCCCGCTTGGCTTCTGTGCTCAAATCCCTGGATAGTGGCGAGACCTATTCTTCGAATCGCCTCCTTGGAAAGTTGGACGAGATCCTTCGCGAGTCAGATATTAAGGCGACACTTTCCCGGCCGGTCCAACGTCCAGGCGACGTGTTTGTGGAGCACGTGGTAACGGTTGCATTGGAAAAGGTGCCCATGAAAAACCTTATCGATTTTGAACAGCGGATGCGCTCCGTGTTTCCATATATTGGAATCGAGTATCTGATGATACGTCCGGAACCCTCGGGATCCTCGCTCTTGCGGGGAGAGTTGAGGGTGACCTCCTTCGAGTTGGCATCGTGAACACGAACCCATTGTCCGTTTACATCGCATCATGTTAATTATCCAACGCTCAAATGTCCTCTTCTCCCTTGCATGGCGTATCGCCCTGGGCTTGTGCCTTGCCGGAACCGTGGGACTGTCGGCACAGTCGGTTCAGCCGAACCGTGGTGTGCCACCGCCACCGCCGTCTTTCACTCCTCCACCGATGGATCTGGCCACTGAGGGAGTGGTGGGTTTTGCCCCAGGACTGAAGGCGACAGATCCCATCCAGAACCTCGTTTTGGTGGACAATAGTCTGGATCAGGTTTTTCGCCTGCTGGAGGAGCTGACAGGCAAGATGGTGTTGTCCCAGGAAAACCTCCCTTCTCCAAGAATCAATTTTAACAGTCGGGGCGATCTCAGCCGACAGGATGCGGTTGTGGCGCTGGAAACGATTTTGTCCCTAAACGGCATTTCGATATCTTCGATGGGTGACAAGTTCCTCAAGGCGACTGCGGTCACCTCGATCCGGTATCAGGCACCCGATCTGATCATGGGAAGCACCCTGACAGAGCCGCCAAGCCAGCGATACTATGCCAAGATTTTCAAGATTAACCACATGGGCTTGGATGATGTGGCTCAAATCGTGAATACGGTTATGACCCCCGGGCTGGCTTCCCAGTTGGTCATGCGTAAGTCGAATTCGATTCTGGTCACTGATACGCTTTCGAATTTGCAACAGATTGAACGGGTACTGATGCGGGCGGATGTGCCCCTCAATCTCGAGGAAAAGATGATCTTCCGTGCCTTGGATCATGTTTCCGCCCTGACCATGAAAGAGCGTTTGGTGAGTATGGCTCAGGGTCCCTTGAAACGTTACCTTGAGGGGAATACATTTTTTGATTCGGATGAGCGCACCAACCAGATTGTTATTGTCACCCATCCGAAGAACGTGGAGCTCATCGAATCGGTGATTGAAAGCCTCGACATCGATGCGGCGCCCTTGACCCGGACGGAGGTTTTCTACATCAAGCATGCGGAGGCGGTAAATGTGGCCAAGCTGATTGATGCACTCATTTCGCGCCAGAACGATCGTAAGGATGAAGCTTCCAATCCGGCCGGCGCCCGGGGCAATGCTGAGTCGGTGCCGGGGCCGGATGGGCAGCCGATTCCGGTTCCTCCGTCTCTTCAGGATATGGAGGATGCAATGATGGCCGGGGGGGGGGCGGACTCCCGGAACCTGCAGTTCAGTTCCTTCGCCACAATTGAACCGGATGAGCGCAGCAACGCGATCATCGCCTACGGCACTCCCAGCGATATCCGCTACATCAGTAGTTTGATTGACCGTATTGATATTCTCCTGGCGCAGGTCAAGATCGATGTGGTGATCGTGGAGGTCAATGTGGGCGATTCGAATAAGCGGGGAATTGATCACTTTGGAATCAATCTGGATTCCGCCAAGGAGATCACGGTTGGGCTGAACCAACTGGTGGGTTTGGATGGGGTGTTTTCGACGCCTGCAGACTTACCGATCCG
>JAFGAQ010000323.1 GCA_016933595.1 Opitutales bacterium
ATCTGTGTAAATCTGCGAAATCTGCGGATGCGAAGGTGTTCAAACACTGATGAACACTGATACTGAGCTTCTCGGGGAGATTCCTTGGAAACAATCAAACAATAATCGACAGATGATAATAAAAACAGAGACTCTCCATTTTTCCCATCCTGGAGAAATCCTCCGTGCTGAGTTTCTCAATGAGATGAACCTTACGCAGTATCGACTCGCAGTGGATACAGGAATCCCCCACAGCCGTATCAGCGCAATTGTGGCGGGTCGCCGTGCCATCACACCTGATAGTGCGCTTCGTCTGGCCCGGTATTTTGGCAATAGTCCGGACTTTTGGCTCGGTCTTCAGAAAGAGTACGACCTTCGCCGTGCGCGTGAAGAACTGGGAGAACGCATCGAGCATGAGGTTCGTCCACTGGTCTGCGCATGAGGGGCATCCGGACAATATGACGATATCTGATCAATGTATTGGGTTGTTTGCGAAGGGCTGTCATCCATGCTGATTGATAGGAAAGGAAAAGGGGGGCATCACGCCCGTTTGATCCGGCAAGCCGGATCCGCACTTCAGACCCGGAGATCCCAAGGAAGAGATATAGAAAAACCTGTTGGCTGAGGCTGAAAGCCGAAGCCATCGTGGTGGGCGTAGCCCATCCAGCGAGCGCAGTGAGCGATGTTAAATCCAAAGAATTGATTAACAACGTTCGCCCGGTGGGCTCACTGAGATCCGCTGCCCGCACGACGATGCCCAGAGCGGAGTCGAGGGGCAGCAGGTTGAAGGAAAGAGGTTCTCACGCCCGTTTGACGCTGCATGCAGCGTCTGCGCTTTCCCCCGTCGCTCTTCGAGCTATGGAGGACACGCAAGCCGCAAAGCCGCCAAGGAAGTGGGATTGAAGAGTTATTCACCACGGAGAGCGCCGAGGACACATCCGGATCCTGAGCGAAAGATCTCAGCTTTTCTGCAGCGAAGGCCCGATCATAGGGATCATCTGCTTTCAGCAGAGCCAATAGTTCGCTCCTGTCCAGTGGGCTGTCCGGCAATCCAAAATCTTCAGGAGGTTCTCGGGAATACCCGGCGCATTCGCTGTCCTTTTGAGATTCTCTGCGGTTGCGTATGGGCTCCTCCATGGTGGCATCGAACGCATCCAAGTAAAAGAGTGTATCAGCGACCCCGGCAACGACGCTTATGCATGGATGAGTGATCCGGGATGTGAGTTCGGGAATCACGATGGACCGGGTTTCCGGGATATCTTTTGCAGCAGCTCCCAGAATCTTGAGAATATGCGCTTCTGTGTCGTCATCCGATACTTCACGTAGGCGCTTGATCAGCTTCCCTAGGTTTCGGGGATCGTTTCTGCAGTAACGGATAATGGCATTGATTTCCGACGCGCCCAGATCCTGAATGGAAAAGTCCAATACCTTGTCGAATGCGGACGCCCCTTCCGGTCCCATGTTGGAAAGCATTCTAGTGGCCAAAGCCGTATGGCTTGTTGAGCTGATCCCGTTTGGATCGCCAACCGTCAAGTCCATCATCTCAAGGATCTCATCCTTGATCGCCGCCGCCGCAGTACCGGCTTGCATGAGTATGCATTCGGTCATGCATCCTAGGTTCAGGCTGTTCCAATCCGGATCGCATATCCAGTCTGTTCCATTCAAATACCCGAGCCTTTGGTTTTGTCGAAGAGCGAACCGTCAAAGTCGGGAGAATCATTCTTATGTCCCGACCACAGATCGATCTGCTTTTTCCCAGCCTGAATAACGGTTGTTTGGTCTTCCGAAAGCAGCACAAGCAACCAATCCGTGTGATTGTGATCCGAAGGCAGCGATCGGAAACATGAGACCGCCTAGATCAGGCCGAGCTCCATTTTGCCTTCCTCGCTGATCATGTCCTGATGCCAGGGCGGATCCCACACAATTTCCACATTAGCAGA
>JAFGAQ010000324.1 GCA_016933595.1 Opitutales bacterium
AATCGCGCATCGTTTTTGCACTGTGGTTGATTCTTCTCTTTTTCGTGGTTCCAGTCCACTCCCGTTCCATGGCAAACTGCGGCAGGGCGTGATTTCCCCTTCTTTGTCGGACTTCCCGAAACAGGGGCCACCCCGATTCAGTGCCGCGGCTACAGACGGTTCCACTCGGCAATCGCGTCCCGGATCTGCATCCAGCTCCGGCCCTTCAGGCACCGGGGATCGGGGTCCATATCCGCATCATCGAACCACAAAAGGGATTTCTCGACCGTCCACAGGTTTGCCGAAGGATACTTCTGTTTGAAAAACCCGAGCAGTTGCGGCCGATCAAAATGCTGCATCAGCTCATACAGGTCCCAGAAATCCTTTTTGCTCCCGCGGTTGGCGATCGCATTGAGCTTCATCGCAGCAATATCCTCGACAGCGAGTAAGCGGATGCCATCCCGATGCTGCGGCTCCGCGATCATCGGGTACCGATGCGCGATACAGTCGACCCTTATTCCCCGGATCACCCCCGTGACAGAATTGGATTCGATGGATGATTCGGCCAATCCAAAACGTTCCGTCAGAAAGGTCCCCAGTTTCGGGGCGTCAAAAGCCTGATCACTGAAGAGATCCAGATCCACGGATGTCCTGTGCCCATAGAGCAAGCCCAAGGCCGTGCCTCCCGCCAAGTTGAAATCCCTCAATGGCCCGGTAGCCATCAAATCCAACAAGAGATTCCAAAGCACAAGGTCGACTGCCTCAGTGTGCAGCTTCATATTCCCCAATGCTGCTCACGTTGCCAGGACCGGAAAGCTTCACAGGGGATCCGGAACTGGTTGGCAAAAAAACGCACGGTTTTGCGGGTCAGGGACGGAGCCTGAAGCAGAACGTCCCGCACACGGGCCTCGCCATAATAGCTCCATGCGCATCGCACATCGTCCGATCCTCCGCGCTCCATGACCCTGCAGATCAAAAACGCTGCGTGGGTATCCGCATCGAGGGACGCCGCATCCACATCCCATAAAAGGTGGGGAGCAAGCCCGGCGATGAATTCCCGCTTTGCAGTCATGATGTCCGCATTCTGGACATTTCCGTGCCTGATTCAAGTTGAATCCCGAGGATCCCCACACGAGCCCGATGCCATTTCGTCAATACTCAATCCCCATTTGTGCCGCAACCTGCCGCTGGTGCGGGTGCCGGATCAATCTCATCTCCGTAACAAGGTCCGCCTCTTCCATCATGGACATCGGAGCATACCGTCCGGTGGTCACCACATGAGTCTCCGGATGGCGCGATTGGATCCCCGCAAGGACATCGTCCGGATCCAGAATCCCCTGAAAGATCGCGATGTGCAGCTCATCCAGCATGATCGACTATTTCTTTCGCATGCGTCTAATTCGAAACATCGCGAGAAACTTATTGACATGGCGTTGCCAATTTCTCTTCTATCCCATTCGTCCTTATTGGCATTGCATTGCCATTAAACGCCTATTGTATGAAAATATTTCCTTACTCCCATATCGTTTGTTCACTATTCGGGCTCGCTTCGGTGGCGGTTCCGGGGAACGCAAACACCTCATCAGCAACCGTCAGCACCTCTATTCTCGAATTGGAAGCATATGTCATTACGGCCAACCGCACGCCAACCGATATTGCAAATGTGTCACAGGCCATGGATGTGGTTCGGGCAGAAGAAATCAATCTGGTATCCGCATCATTTGGCACCGACCTACTCAAAAAGACCACCTCTGTGGACGTTATCCAGTATCCGGGTGGAACCTCAGGCATATCTCTCCGTGGATTTCGCCCTGAGTACAGCAATGAGACAAATCCGCACACCTTACTCCTGATCAATGGACGCCCCGTATCAAGCAGCCACGGGAACATCCCCACAACAAGCATCGAGCGGATTGAAGTCCTGAAAGGACCCGCTTCCGCCATCTATGGGCCATCGGCCATGGGTGGGGTAATCAACATTATCACAAAACAAAGCGAGGGGAGTTTATCCGGGAATCTATTTGCTGGGTATGGGTCATTCCAAACTACGGTAGGAGGCATCGGAGCTGGGGGAAGCTTGTCCGAAAAATGGAGGGTTGACGTATCCTTGGATTGGACGGACCGTGGCAAAGACTACACCTTCGGCAATGGAGATTCGTATGAGGTAGGAGCCAAAGGGAAAAAGACCTATCTGAACACACAGTTCACACGACTGAACGGCCTCATTCGCATGGGGTATCAAGTGAGTGAAGCATGGAACTTCGACGTCATGTATGATTTCTCCGATCAAACAAATACCGGGGTTCCCGGCTCCCTATCGAACCAAAAGTACGGAGCTTCCAATCCAAGCGTTCGCGACCTTTGGAGACAAGGATGGAGCATCGACTTCGGAGGAAAACATGACTCTCATCGTCTGTCATCAAAGATCTACTCCAACTATTTGGATTCGTTTCAAACCTACTCTGCTGATTCCTTCAGTGCGGCCTACCGTGGACGGACCAACCGGAAAGAGATCACGGAGTGGGGCGTCCAACTTAACGACATGTGGAGTTTTGACGATCGAAACGATCTGGTTATTGGGGCTGATCACGGGTTTCAAAAGGAAACCAATCTTTCCCGCAACGCCGATGGATCGGTCCGGACGTTCTACAAACCAGATTATGACAGGGTCAAAACAGGGGTTTTCACCGAGTGGATCACCCGTCTTGTTGATGAAAACGTCATCTTAAACATCGGAGGGCGCGTGGATCGCATAAAAACCACAGTTGCCTCCTCTTCATATGAAGGAACCACTTACCTCTACAAAGGCGGTTCACAAACCTTCGATCAATTCTCTCCCAGGGCCGGACTGGTGTGGAAGATCAATCCCTCATGGCGGATACACAGTTCGATTGGCACAGCGTTCATTGCTCCGAACGCAGAGGAAATCGCCGGATACTATGAATCCGAGTATTCCAACTACATGCGGGTTAACAAGGGGAATCCAAACCTGGACCCCGAGAGCAGCATCACTTGGGACATCGGTCTTGAATACAATTCTGATCGCTTCAAACTGGACGTCACTTACTTCCAAACCCAAGTCGAGGATTACATCATCACGCTCGATACCGGAGAACGCGAACCCCCCGGAGACAATGGAAAGGAACGTCGGCTATATTCCTACGTCAACGCCGATTCCCAAGGAATGCGAGGGATTGAGTTCACAGGATCGATCGAACTGGAAAAATTGATGGAAGCGATTCCGGGCCAACTCCAACTCGCCATCAACGGCACTTACATGAGTAAGGCAGAAGTCAAATCCGGAACTTACACCGAACCAGTCAAAAACATCGCCGACTGGAAGGGCAACCTGTCGATCAACTGGCACTTGGGTGAATTCTCATCCCGCTTCAATTCGCGTTACAATGGCAAGCGCTGGGACATCGACTACACCTATGACGATTATTATGGAGGCGACTGGATGGAATACTCCGATAGCTGGGTATTTGATTGGAGTATCTCTTGGCGCTATCTGCCTCATCACAAGATCTCCCTTCTGGTAGACAACCTCCTCGACACCTATTACTACGAGAAGCACGACTACCCACAGGAAGGGCGCAACTTCATGCTGCGCTACGAGTTCGAGTTCTGAGCCGAGCACCCCCGACAATGATCGCTCAAACAATGAACCCATGACACAACAACCCTTTCCTATACCGACCCACTCGACTACTGTCGGCCACCCGAACCATGGACGAATGAAACGTGAATTCTCATTTTTCACAAAACCCATCCGATGGATCGGCCTGATTATTCTCGCAGGCACACTCAATGCCATACCACCCGAAAAAGGTGCCCAACGGATCGTTAGCATCGACGCCGGAACGGACACCCTTGTCCTCCAACTTGCGGATATCGGACAGATTCTAGCTGTTCACGAGCGCACACAAGACCCCTCTGTCTCACTTCAATGGGAAAAGGCTTCATTGGTCCAAGGATTAAAACGCGACGCAGCAGAGGACATCTACCGCTTACAGCCCGATCTGGTATTTTTCGGACAATGGACCGGAAAAGCCAGTCATGATCTATTGCAGAGAGTTGGCTGCAAGGTAGAGCGGATGAATAACGCGACCTCATGGGAAGAGATATATTCCAACATCCGCCACGTTGGTGAGCTCGTCGGCCACCCGGAACGCGCCGAGGCCATGGTGCACTCCATGAAGCACCGGCTCCAAAACATTAACGAGCGGATCGCCGGATCGAAACGTAAACGTGCAGTTTTTTACATTGGTAGAGGCTCGACCTATGGAAGCCACAGCCGCCAAAACATTCTTCTGGAAAGCGCAGGCCTTATTAATCTATCTGCAGAAAAAGGCATCAAGGGGATGGGAAAAATGACCATCGAGGAACTGCTGTTGGAACGTCCCGACATCATTCTTTTTTCCGACTACCAAAAAAACACGCCTACGATATCCCGTCAGATTCTCGACCATCCAGCGTTCAAACGGCTCCAATCGCGAGACTACCTGATCCTGGACCTCCCGTCCAATAAACTGAACTGCATCGACACCTATTTGGTGGACTGCGTGGAACAACTTGCACGCGCAGCCTATCCTGAAGCCTTCGCACAAGAACGCTTCGCAAGAGCAGAGACCCCCCCGCCGGAAGCGATCCAGTGATAATCCTCCCAGTCGATATCTCCGATTTACAAGTGACTGTTCTTTCCGAGTGCAAGCTGCCCGTCATGCAAACCGAAACCCCTTTACCCTCATCCGAGCATCCAACCCATCCCGCTTTCAATGGCGACGCCATTGACCGAAAAAGTCGCTGCTGGCCCACCGTATTGCTAGTGCTTCTGGCAATCAGTTTTCTATTCTCCATGCTCGTAGGATCCGTGTTCCTGACACCTCAGCGTTTGGTAGAAGGCGTTGTGTTCGGACAAGATTCCATCGTGAAACTTATTTTTTGGGAAATTCGCCTCCCCCGGGCACTTCTGGGAGTCTTTGTCGGGTTTAGCCTAGGCCTTACCGGGGCAGTCATGCAGGGCTATATGCGCAACCCACTCGCAGACCCTGGCGTACTGGGCGTGAGCACAGGTGCAGCAATGGGAGCCGTGCTCATGTTCTATTTGGGAGCCGCCAATCTTTTCGCGCTTGCGCTGCCCCTGGGCGGAATACTGGGAGGTTTTGTCATCATTGTCATGGTGGTAACGATAGCGGGAAGAGAAGCCAGCGTCCAAACTTTGATTCTGGCCGGAATCGCATTTTCATCGCTTGCCAGTTCCATCATTTCGCTCGTCCTTAATCTCTCACCCAATCCCCATGCAGCCATGGACATCGTATTCTGGCTGATGGGCTCACTCAGTGACCGCAATCTCCAACATGTGTGGCTGACGCTACCGCTCATGATCCCGGGCTGGCTCCTGCTGCTTGTAAGCGCAAGGGCTCTCCGGGCACTTTCGCTCGGAGAGGAGACCGCAGCTAGCCTGGGTTTTAACCTACGCAGGGTGCGGAGTATGATCATTCTTGGGTCATCACTGGCGGTCGGCCCGGCTATCGCGGTTTCCGGGTCAATCGGGTTTGTTGGACTCATCGTTCCCCACGTCATGCGCCCCTTGATTGGCAACGATCCGGCACGACTACTATGGGTGAGCGGACTGGCAGGGGCCATCCTTCTAACCTGGTCAGATCTGGCCGTCCGACTCATCTCAGGCACCGTCGAAATCAAACTAGGGGTCATAACCGCTCTTGTTGGAGCACCCTTTTTTTTCTTCCTTCTCTTTCGGATGCGAAAGGAGGCTATCTGATGGACTCGCAGATCATACCGTCAAATCCGGCACCAGTCTTAATCGCCAAAGGAATCCAAGTCCATCGCCGCCATCGCCACATCCTCAAAGGCGTAGATCTTGAACTCCGACGTGGAGAAGTGATTGGATTGGTTGGCGCAAATGGCTCAGGCAAAAGCACCTTCCTGAAAGCCATCCTTCAGTTTATTCCCCGGAAACAGGGAACCATTGAGATACTCGGGCGCAAAGTTGAATCCTACGAACCAACCGAGCTCGCGCGTAAAGTCGCCTACCTTGCGCAAGAAAATGAATGCAGGTGGCCCATCACGGTGGCCCGCTTGGTGGCACTTGGACGCATCCCGTATCAAAAACCGTGGCAGGAAAACTCCGAGGAAGACTGGAATATCGTTCACGAGGCAATGAAAACCGTGGCGGTGGACCATCTGGCCGGGCGTGCTGTTACCCGACTCTCAGGAGGAGAACGCCACCGTGTACTGTTTGCGAGGGCACTTGCCTCTGAGCCCGAGATCCTGCTTGCCGATGAGCCCACAACCGGACTCGACCCCTACCACCAATTGCATCTTATGGAACTGCTACGTGGCCAAGCACAGTCCGGACGTTCCGTGGTGGTTGTATTGCACGACCTCACACAAGCGGCCCGATTCTGTGATCGCTTGATCCTCCTGAAAGACGGTGCCGTTCTCGCAAGTGGCACGCCCGCACACGTAGTGAGCAGCGCCCACCTTCTTTCCGCCTACGGAATCGAGGCAAAATCTTTCTCCTACGCAGGTGAACACACCGTCATCCCTTGGTCCGTCATTTCATGAATCCGGCAACACCCATCTCCACCCCCCTCCGCATTGTCTGGATCAAGGCGACGGCGATGTCGCTCCCTTGTCTTGCACAGGCAAGCCTGAAGCTACGGAACGAGACATATCCGCAATTGACCGTGCAAGCATTCACCCAAGCGGATCTTGCTACTCCCCCTGAGATTCGCAGAGTATGCGAACACCTCCACGCTGCGGATATCGTGGTAATCGAACCACATGGCGATGTGGAGTCCATTCCCGCATTTTCAGATCTGCACTCAGCCGCAGTCGGCGCATTTCTGTTTGTCCAACCTACCAATGGAGTGGAGGACCACCTGCAGAAAAGCTTTCAGCTCAGCCGTTACACAGATTGGGAAAAATACCTCCAGGCTTCTCTCTACCTTCTGCATGGAGGAGTGGAGAACCACATCCGCCTGATAACGCACCTGATATCCGATCTTCGCGGAGAAGGAAAGGGAACAATCCCACCTCCCGAAGTCGTACCATATGACGGTATATATCATCCCGACCTCCCGGAAGCCATGTCTCTGGACGCCTACCTGGAATGGCTGAATGCCCGGCCGCGTGACGATTCCAAAACAGCGTCGCACACACCTCGTCGGGTGCTGGGACTTTGGTTTTACCAAGGATACTGGCTCAATCATGAAACCACCGTAGTCGATGCAATCATCCGGGAAGTGGAAGCTCAAGACATGGTCGTAATCCCGGTCTTTCACAAACGATTCCCAGACCCGCAAGTGGGAAATCCCGGAGCCCCCGGAGCAGCCGATCGCTATTTCAAAAAAGACGGAAAGGTCATCATCGATGCCTTGCTTTCGCCAGTTTCATTCTCGCTTTCCATGTATGGGGAAAGGATGAAACAGGTATATCCTGACCTTGGGGTCCCTGTATTTCAGATGATCGCGACACAGAATTCCCATCGGGTATGGTCGGAAACGATCCAAGCGGTAACCCCAATCGATGTATCAATCTCCGCCGCCCAGCCGGAGTTTGATGGCTGCCTGATCACAACGGTGCATTGCTCCCGCGAAATAGGCCGGAAGGACCCGGTCACCGGAGGCCGCATGACCGAACAAGTGCCTATTCCCGAACGAATCCGCAAAATCGTATCCCTCGCGGGAAACTGGGCACGTCTTCGACACACAGCACCATCCGAGCGAAAAATCGCCATCATTTTTCACCACTATCCACCACGCAATGACCTGATCGGCAGCGCATTCGGGCTCGATAGTTTTGAAAGTGTCAACCGCCTGATGGCGAAGATGAAGCTTGAGGGCTACCAGATTGAGCAGATTTGGGAATCGGGCGAGAGACTCGCGTTCGCCATGCTCGACCGGCTCACCAATGACCGGCGCTATCTCACCCCAGAAACAATGGCGGAACGTTCGGTGGCCATGGTTCCTGAAAACAAGGTCCACAGTTGGCACCTGAGCATTCCGCAGTCTGCACGGACCAAAATGATCGAAACATGGGGAGAAGCCCCCGGCACCATCCTGACACATAAGGGACAATACCTTATTGGGGGTATTGAGAACGGAAATGTATTCATAGGCCTCCAGCCCATCCGGGGCAAAGGCGAAAACGATGACCTCATGCCCGCCCAAACCAGCGGACTCATTCACGATCCAGATCTCGCCCCACCCCATCACTACCTCGCCTTTTATCGCTGGATCAAGGAAGACTTTGGCGCTCATGCGGTCATGCACATCGGCAAACACGGCACGCTGGAATGGCTCCCCGGCAAATCATTGGGACTCTCGGGCGAGTGCTACCCTGACCTCGCGATTCAAGACCTTCCCAACATCTACCCCTACATCATCAACAACCCCGGCGAGGGCACCCAGGCCAAGCGTCGCAGCTACTGCTGCATCATTGACCACCTCATTCCGCCCATGACCTCAGCCGACAAAGCTGAGCCACTTCAGAAGGTTGAGGATTTGCTCGATGCGCTCTACGACATCCGCTCGGAGAATCCTGCCAAGATTCCAGGATTACTCAATAAAATCTGGGATGCGGTCGTCGAACGCAACCTGCACGTCGACCTCAATCTCACCCGGGAGCAAGCGATGGCCGACCCGGATGGGTTCGTTGAAAAACTGCACTCCTACCTCAATGAAGTTGGGCTGACGGCAATCAACGATGGATTGCACATCCTCGGAGAACCCCCACAAGGCAAGCGTATGCTGGAAACCATGGCTCAATACCTTCGATTGCCGTCAAGCGGTGGAGACTCCCTTTGGGAAACAGTAGCCGAAGCCATGGGATATGACGACGAAGACCTGAGGGACCATCCCGGAGAATACGTGCCACATGCCGGCAAGACAAAAGGCCAGATTCGAGGGGATGTGCTGCAAAACGCAATACGACTGTTAACTGCACTGAAAGAGTCCCGCTGGGATATCAACGCCATACCGTCCATCGTAAACAATACTGTTGGTCATTCATCGCGGATAGAACAGGTTCTAAGATTCGTTCAGAGAGAACTCCACCCTAATCTGGAGCGGACTACCGAGGAAATCGACAACTCATTGTTGGCCTTGAATGGAGCCTATGTCCCAGCAGGAGGTGCAGGCGCTCCGACGCGGGGATCATTGGATATCCTACCCACCGGGCGCAATTTTTTCTCGGTGGATCCACAAAAGATTCCGTCCCGGGAGGCATGGGAAAACGGGGTGCTGCTCGGAGACGCCTTGGTTGAACGTTACCTGCGGGACGAAGGCAAATTACCGGAACAGATCGGCATGACAATATGGGCTAGCCCAACCATGCGAACACGCGGAGATGATGTGGCAGAAATATTCTACCTGATGGGGTTGAAACCCATATGGCACGCTGGGACAGGGCGGGTAACAGGGCTTGAAGTCATCCCGCTTGGGCAACTCAAGCATCCAAGGCTGGATATCACGCTTCGCACCAGTGGACTCTTCCGCGATGCATTCCCGAATATCATGGAGTTGATCGACACAGGGGTGGACATGATTGCTGCACTAAAAGAGCCGGAAGACCGTAATTTCCTCGCTCGCAACATCGCAGTTGAAGAACAGGAACTGCGACTGGCAGGAATCCCGATTGAGCAGGCACGCGAACGTGCCCGCTATCGGGTCTTTAGTTGCAAACCAGGTGCCTATGGCACTGGAACTGAAGTGCTCCTTGGAAACCAACAATGGACGAAAAGCAACGATCTCGGGGAGGCCTTCATGCAATGGGGAGCATATGCCTATCGCAAGGGTGTCTATGGCGCGAACTGCTACGACGACTTCCGAAGAAGACTGGGAAAAGTGCAGCTGACGGTAAAAAATGAAGACTCCCGCGAACACGACATCCTCATTCGCGATGACTGGGTAATCTTCCAAGGCGGCATGAATGCGGCAATTGAGGCAATCACCGGATCCCAGCCCAAAAGCTATAGCACCGACGCATCGGACCCGCGAAAGCCCAGAGTCAAAACTTCGGCTGAAGAGGCCCGCTTCATTTACCGTGCCCGCATTCTCAACCCCAAGTGGATCGAGGGATGCAAACGACACGGATTCAAGGGGGCTCAGGAGTTTTCACATGCCGTGGATCACAGTTTCGAATGGGACGCCACCAGCCATATACTCGACGACTGGCAATATGCCGCATTAGCGGACAGTTATGCACTCGATCCTGAAATGCAACAGTTTCTGAAGGACCACAATCCCTACGCCCTACAACACATCGGCGAACGCCTGCTCGAAGCCATCGAGCGCAACATGTGGGAGCATCCCGGCGACTACAAAGACCGCCTGCAAGAACTGCTGCTCGATATCGAGGGCGAGATCGAGGACAGGATGTGAATTTCCCGCAGTGACCATGAACTCATCTTTTTACAATACCGGATTCATCCTTGCGGGCACCCAAAGCAGCAGCGGAAAAACGCTTCTCAATGCCATTGTGCTGTCCGCGCTAAAAGCACGCGGAATTGCCTGCCAGCCCTTTAAAACCGGACCTGACTATATCGACAGCGCATACTCGGAACGCTATGCGGGAAAGCCCTGCTACAACCTTGACTATTGGATGATGGGAAATGAAGCCATCGTTTCGATTGCGCGGCACAAGACTTCCCACGCCATAGGAGTAGTTGAAGGTGTAATGGGCTTGTTTGACGGCGTATCGCCCGAATCCAGCGAGGGCAGCACCTACTCCGTCGCTCAATGGCTCCGTTGGCCGGTCTTTCTCGTAATACCGGCAGCCAAGCAGGGTCGATCCATCCGCGCGACCATCCGTGGCTTTGTCGAGGAGGCAGGCCCCGGAGTAATCCACGGCATCATCCTCAACAAGGTATCAGGACCATCTCATGCCGAATACTTGAAACGTGCCATCGCCGATCTCGGGATTCCGGTCACAGGGGCGATACCCCTTTTGCCCGACATGGATTGGCCAGAGCGCCACCTCGGCTTACAAGCCAGCCAGGAATGGATACCCACTCCGGCATCCCGCTTGGTCGAAGTGGCAACACAATGGCTGGACATGGATCAAATGCTCGATTTGGCTGCCGCCAATAAACCGACACAACCGATTGAGACTCCAACTCCGTTCGCCGTTCAACCATGGGGAAAAGGAAAACGCCTTGCAATTGCCAGGGACGAAGCCTTTCACTTCTACTACAGAGGCAACTTCGACACGCTTGAAGCATGGGGCTTCAGTTGGACGCCCTTTTCTCCCCTACACGACAGGGAATTGCCAGCCGGGATTGATGGTCTGATCTTAGGCGGAGGATTTCCAGAACTCTACTCCGAGGCCCTTGCGCGCAACACTTCAATGCGCGACTCCATTCATCATGCCATTCAGGTCGGACTCCCGTGTTATGCGGAATGCGGCGGGTTTATGTATCTCACAGAGGGAATCGTTCGCAGTGAAAGCGAAGTAGATCCAATGGTCGGCATTGTTCCGGGCCATATTCACATGACCGATCGTCTGCAGCATTTCGGATACGCTGAAGGGTCCTTTGAAGGGACAACCACAGGATTTCCCGGACACGAGTTTCACCACAGTATCTGGGATCTGGAAGAGGAGAAAGCGAACCTCTGGACTGTCAAAAAGCCAAGCCGCTCCAAGGCCCGGAAGGAGGGCTACGCTCTCCCACATCTGCATGCCTCCTACATGCACCTGTATTTCCTTTCTGCTGAATCCATCTTTCGGAAGCTATTCGGTTCAGTTCCAGAAGAGAACCGGTTCACGACCCACAACAGCACGGGGAGATATTCAAATGATAACCGCGCTATTACGCATCCTGGGAAACCATGAAAAAGGTCATCCTCATATTTAGTCACAACTCGTTGGGAAGGCGCTGGAATCAGCTCTCGGCATCGCTCAGGGCCTGCGGAGTCGATCTGTTGGTTTTGGGACAACATGCTGACATTGATTGGAATGCCTTCATAGAGTGTCAGCTACCCCAAGCGGATGTGGTATACATGGAATGTTCCAGAAACACTCCACACTTTTCGCGTTTGATCGATGCCACAAGGAACCTGCGCTTTGTACTTGCTGGAGACATCGAAACATCTGCCGAATTGCCCGACAC
Organism: Opitutales bacterium; assembly: GCA_016933595.1. Taxonomy (GTDB): domain Bacteria; phylum Verrucomicrobiota; class Verrucomicrobiia; order Opitutales; family JAFGAQ01; genus JAFGAQ01. The sequence goes on from JAFGAQ010000324.1 coordinate 12,116, forward strand.
GTTTTCCAGTCAGGTGGATCGTTTTCACCAATACATTGCCAATGGCTCCCTTAACGCCTTGGAAAATGCCGTCTTCTATCTAATACGGGAGCAGTCTAAAGCCCTAGGAGACATAGATCAAATCCTTCCCGAGGTAAGCGAGCCCCAACCCGCTCAACTCTGCGCGATTGGAGATCCACGCCAAGCCACAACCTATGAATCCGTCGAAACCTACCTATCTTCGATTGGACATTTCCATCCCGGGCTCGGAATCGTACCCATTCTCTATGGCCGACGCTATTGGATCGCCGATGACCTCGAGGTAGTATCAATCCTCATTCGGCGCATCGAGGCCGAAGGATTCACACCCCTTCCTGTATTCTGTGATTTCAACCTCGCCAACCGGATCAACGATCCGTCCCATCCAATCGCCAGACTGCTCAATCCTTATCGGGAATCCATTGTTGTCCTGCTTAACCTCGCGTTCTCGAACGCATCTGGAGACAGCAGGCCAGACGCGTTCTTCACCGGTATTGGTAAACCGGTTCTGCAGTTGATCCGCGACTACACCCATACCGAGAAAACCTGGCAGGAATCCGAAAGAGGAAACCTTATCGGAATGACATACAGCTTCAGCGTGGCTCAACCTGAAACACTGGGAACCATCGAACCCCATTTGGTCGCAGTTAATGCAGTTGAAAAAGCATCTTTGCCTAAAGGAGAAACTCCGCTGTCCAAGCCGATCGAAGAACGGATCAACCGATTGATGGCTCGCATTCGCCGATGGCATCTCCTACAGATCCTTCCAAACGCTGAGAAACGGATCGGTATTGTATTGCATAGCAGCCCATGCAAAGGCGTGGAAGCAACATTGGGCTCAGCAGCCGGATTGGATGCGGCACAGAGCACGGTAGACCTCATGCGGAGAATGCAGGAAAGCGGGTATTCCTTGGGAAAAGTACCCGAAGATGGGACCGCCCTTGTCCGAATGATTCTGGAACACAAGGCACACAGTGAGTTCCGATGGACGAATACCGACATGATCGTGGAAAAAGGCGGTGTACTCGCGCGGGTTGATGAAACACAATACCGTAAGCGCTTTGATCATCTACCATTGCACCTCCAAAAAGCGATCAATGACGCATGGGAGCCCTTCCCTGGACAAGGCATGGTGCATATCGACAAAAACGGCACCCCCAGCCTGCTGGTCACGGGAATTCGGTTCGGAAACGTCACCGTAATGATCGAAGCAAAACGGGGTTGTTACGGACCGAAATGCAATGGTGAGGTCTGCCGGATTCTCCACCAACCCGACATCCCCCCCACACACCACTGGCTTGCCACGGCCTGGTATATGCAAGACAATTTCGACGCCATTGTGCAAATGGGAGCGGAAAGCGCACTCGACTATCTGCCGGGCAAATCCATCGCCTTGAGTGAGCATTGTTTCCCCGATCTCTCCTTAGGGGAACTACCACGCATCTTTCCCTACATCATGGACTCCATCGGAGAAGGATTGATCGCAAAGAGGAGGGGAAAGGGGGTGATCATCGATCACCTGACACCTCCGGTCAAGGCAGTGAACAGTAATGACGGGTCATTCGAAACACTTCTGGAGCTTCATCGTCAATTGCGACATGCCCGCACTCACGAACATGTTCAAAGAGCAAAGACCATCGCAATTCGCATGCGGGAGGAACTGGTCTCGCACGGATGGCTGGACCGCAATGCGAACGAATCGTCTTTTGATACTATGCTCGATGCTTTGGCGCGACGTATTCAATCGCTCCGGACCAAAATGCTCGCCGCCGGTAAGCATGTGCTGGGACGCATTCCGGATGAAAACACATTTCTGCTCTATCTGGCCGAAGCCAAGCGGACTCAAACCTTCGAAGCAAAAGAACTACGCAGACGGCTGGACTATACTTCGGATGAGTTAGACCACGTACTGTCAGGATTGGATGGTCGTTTTATTCCCTCCGGGCAAGCAGGAGCCATCAGCAGCGGGCGAGAGAACTTGCTACCCACAGGGCGGAATATCTACGCTATGGATCTCAAATCCCTACCCACACCGGCGGCTTGGGAAATAGGGATGGAAATGGGAAGTCAGCTGTTGCTCAAATACTTCGGTGAAGAGCAAGCCTTCCCGGAATCCATTGGCGTAACGCTATGGTCCAGTGATGCATTTATGGCCGAAGGGGAACTGACCTCCCAATGCCTGTGGTTGCTTGGATGCAAACCCAGATGGAACCACAATGGGCAAGTTGCCGGGATCGAAGTGATGCCGCTTGAATCGCTGACGTTGGAAATAGAGAAGGGCAAGCAATGCCATCGGCCCAGGGTGGATGTGGTTGTGCGCATGAGCGGAGTTGTGCGCGACCTGTTGGAACCGGTTTACATGTTGATTGACGATGCGGTAACTGCAGTCGGGGAATTGGATGAACCGGAGGACCAAAATCTTGTTCGAAAGCATATCCATTCCAGACTCGAAGAACTCTCCACGGAACTGCAGACCCTCCACCCCTCTGAACTCCTGCGGCTCGCCAACGCACGTCTCTTCACCGACATAGCCGGTTCCTACGGGGTTGGGGTGGGACTCGCGGTCGACGCCTCCGCATGGAAATCAGGCAAAGATCTGGCCAATGCCTATGTGAACTGGACAGGCGGGATTTGTGGAAGAGAGGTGGAAGCCGTCGTCAGAAAAACTGGAACGGCACCTGTAATGCGTGAATTCGGCCAACAGATAAAGGGCATTGATATCGCTTACCAACGGGCGATTTCATCCAAATACGATGCGCTCTCGGCAGGTTGTTACAGTGCTTACCAAGGTGGAATGGCAGTCACAAAGCAAGCATTTGGCGGCAAATCCGCCAAACTGTATTGGGGAGATTCTCAGACTGAAGGAACGACAAAGGTCAGGGGGGTGGCAGAAGAACTCGACGAGGCATTGTTGACCCGATTGATGACAGAAGACTGGATCGATTCGAGACTAGCGGATGGATACGATGGGGCGGGGGATCTTTCCGGTTTAGTGAACACGTTGTTCGCATGGTCTGCGACAACCGGATTAGTTGAGAAACGACACTTCGATCTCGTGGTACGGCGCATCATTGATAATGAAGACGTCCGGAAAAAGCTACTGGAACACAATGTGTATGCGCTTGAGGAAATATCCCGCCGACTGCTTGAAGCCCAATCAAGAGGGCTGTGGGCAGCCGATTCGGACGCAATAGAAATTGTGCAACAGGCAATGCTGGAATTGGAGGGGACCATTGAAGATCGCACTGGCCCTGTTACGGGTGAGTTCCAGGGAACCAGTGTGGACATCAAATTGCCTGAAGATGTCGAACGCTGGAAATGGAACGTGGACATTTCGGACAGAGCTGCCGATGCACCCGATAGCATGGTCAAAAAAACCGGGGCGACAGGAGAATCAATTTGAATACGACGACACAAGTCACATCAGGGTCTGGAACGATGGGGAGACAAGCGTCTGCTGCGTCTTGTCCAGCAATACGGTCATCCGGCATAAGGCCCTTGCTCTCCACGGGATCACAACGTATTCTGTTTCCTTTCACGGCGATCGTTGGGCAAGAGCAAATGAAACTGGCGCTCCTGCTCAACGCCATATCTCCCGAAGTCGGAGGGGTTTTGATTCGAGGGGAAAAAGGCACCGCCAAGTCAACCGCCGCACGTGGATTGTCGGAGCTCCTACCCTCTGTCCGGACAAACACCGGAGATCTTGTGCAAGCCCCTTTTGTGGATTTGCCGCTGGGAGCGACCGAAGATCGTTTGATCGGTAGCATCGATCTGGAAAAGGCAGTTCTTGAGGGGAAACCAACCCTGCAATTCGGGGTTCTTGCGAAAGCGCATCAGGGCATCTTGTACGTGGATGAAGTCAATCTCTTGAACGATCATTTAGTGGACAGCATACTGGATGTAGCTGAATCCGGTACAAATCGGATCGAACGCGAAGGTCTGAGTGCTTCTCATCCCTCGCAATTCATTCTGATCGGGACAATGAATCCGGAAGAAGGCGATCTGAGACCCCAATTCCTTGACCGGTTTGGACTCTCGGTCGAGATTACCGGCGAACAGGATGTAAAAAAGCGGAAGCAACTATTGGTTGCCAGAGAATCGTTCGATGGAAACCCAAAGGGGTTTCGCCTTCGTTATGAAGCTGGCACGCAACAGCTACGCGATAAAATCGGAGCCGCTCGAGTGCGACTTCCAGAGGTTTCAGTTCCAAAGCATCTGCTGGTTTTCATCTCGGAGATCTGCACCAGCAATCATGTGGCCGGACACCGGGCTGATCTGGTAATCCAGAAAGCAGCTCGTGCTTTTGCAGCTTGGATGGGTCGCACGGAGGTGGAGGCCAAAGACATTACCACCATCGCTCCGATGGCCCTACTGCACCGTATGCGGAATAGTGAAACGCCACCGGAAATTCCACCGCCCCCTTCCCAGTCTGAATCGGAGGACTCTCCGACAGATGAGGAACAGGATAAGAATACAGAAACACAAAACCCTTCTTCGATTTCTGGACAAACCACAAGCACCCAGGATAAGGGAGATAACCCCGATGATTCGCGGCAGGAGAATAAGAAGCCCGGGTCAAACCCGCCGCCCATGCCTCCCCCTTCCTCCGATCAAAGCGACGAGGTTCAGCAAGCGGGAGATCCGTTTAGGGTCATGCGTTTTCAACAGAATGATTTGCGAAACCTCCGTAGCGGATCCGGACGGCGTAATCGCACCCGTTCGGCGACACGACAGGGTCGTTACATCAAGAGCTCCTTCCGCATAAGAAACAACGACCTTGCGCTGGATGCTACATTGCGTGCAGCGGCACCCTATCAGCAAGTGCGCCGCTCTCGGCATGGCAATCACATGGCTGTATACATCGACACCCCAGACCACCGCGGAAAGGTGAGGGAGAAACGAATTGGAAGCTTCCTGCTCTTTGCAGTGGATGCTTCCGGCTCCATGGGGGCCCAGAAGCGCATGAGCGAAACAAAGTCCGCCATTCTAAGCCTATTGCTCGATGCCTACCAAAAGCGCGACCGTGTCGCGATGATCAGTTTCCGTGGTAAGGAGAGTCAAATCGTGCTCCCCCCCACAAATTCCATCGATCTGGCAGCGAAGCTACTGCAGCAAATGCCGGTCGGAGGACGCACTCCCCTGCCAGCCGCATTGGTGGAAACCGGCGCTCTATTACGCCAGGCATTGCACAAAGAACCGACGTTGATGCCCATGGTGCTGTTACTAACCGATGGTCGTGCCAATGCAGGGATAGGGAATAAGGGAAAACCTCTCGATGAGGCATTGTTTCTGAGCTCCAAGCTAAAAGATGAATTCCCACAAACCCGTTTTGTCGTTGTGGACACCGAGCCGCAAGGTCTCATTCGACTCGGGCTGGCCCAACGGATCGCCATCGCTCTTGGCGCAGAGTATTTCATGACTTCTGATCTGAAAGCCGAACAGCTCATCGCTCTCACAAAACGTTGATCTTCCATCGATCACATCAATCAAGAAAGGACTGCATCATGACCCGGACAGAAAACTTCAAGGATCTGGTGGTATGGCAAAAGGCACATGCGCTTGTAATTGAAGCATACGGCATCAGTAAAACGGTTTTAGGAAACAGTTCGGTGGATGTGGTATCCAACATGTGCAGTGATACTGTATCTATCGCCGCCACTATTGCACAGTACCGCTCAAATCAAACAGCTAGCGAAAGCTTGCGACTATTGAGCACCGTTCAGGGTTTGGCCGAAAGGGTGCGTTATTACTGTTTGATTCTTGGGGATCTTGGATCCGTTGATGCCACCCCTTTCCAAACCCGGCTGGACGAAATAGTCGTTTTGCTGGCCTCACAGATGGGCAATAATCGCTCTCAGGGCATTCCTGACCAAGACTCCGCTGTTTCAGCTTTCCCCATATAAGACCCATTTTCAAAAACCAACAGATGAAAAAAATACAGTATCCATTCGCTGCAATTGTCGGGCAGGAACCGATGAAGAAGGCGCTCATCCTGAACGTCATCAACCCCGGATTGTCCGGTGTATTGATACGTGGGGAAAAAGGAACGGCAAAGTCCACTGCCGTACGGGCGTTGGTGGAGATTTTGCCCGTCATTGAAGTGGTCGAGGGATGTCCATGCCAAAGCGATCCCGCATTACCCGAATCCTTCAGTCCTTGGGTCCATGAATGGGTATCGAAAGGTGAAAGCATCCAGACGATCCAACGCAAAGTTCGTCTGGTGGAGCTACCAATCAGTGCCACCGAAGATCGCGTTGTTGGGACAATCGACCTTGAATATGCGCTAAAACATGGACAAAAGAAAGTCGAACCCGGCATATTGGCATCTGCCAATCGGGGGATTCTTTATGTCGACGAAGTTAACCTTCTCGACGATCACGTCGTGGATGTCCTGCTCGATTCGGCAGCAATGGGAGTCAATACCATCGAACGCGAGGGCATCAGCTTCTCCCATCAGGCACGGTTCACCCTCGTGGGCACCATGAACCCGGAGGAGGGAGAACTAAGACCCCAGTTACTGGACCGCTTCGGATTGTGCGTGACCATCGAGGGTTTACGTGATCCCAAAGACCGGGTCGAAATCATCAAGCGCAGAATCGCCTTCGAAAAGGATCCTGAACAATTTTCCAGAGAATGGAGCGAACAGAGCACATCAATCGCTAACCGGATTGCCCAGGGAATGGAACTGCTCCCAGATGTGGAAGCCGATGATTCCATACTGGATGAGATCGTTCGTCGATCGCTGGACACTGGTGTCGATGGGCATCGCAGCGATATCATCATGCTCAAGGCGAGCAAGACTCTTGCCGC
>JAFGAQ010000325.1 GCA_016933595.1 Opitutales bacterium
CGCGGAGCGGAAACCCACCCCATACTGGGGATGAATTTCCGTATCAGTGAGCTGCATGCGGCGGTTGGGATCGCCCAAATGCGCAAGCTGGACCGTATTCTCTCCGTTCAGCGCAAAAACAAGCGGATCCTCAAGGATGCGATTGCGGACTTGCCAGGTGTGACCATGCGGGAGGTTCCGGATGAGGAAGGGGACTCCGCCACGTTCCTGAGCTTCTTCTTGCCCGATGAGGCCACAGCACGTGCGGCGGGACGCGAGCTTCCGAAGGCCGGCGTGGACGGAACCTTTTATTGGTACGATAACAACTGGCACTACATCCGCAAGTGGGACCACATTAAGCAGATGTCCACTCCGCAGCCGCTACATATCAGTCGGGCGCAGAACGCTCCCTTGTTCACCCGACCCGATCTCCCGGTGAGCGATGGATGGATGAGCCGAATGCTCTCAATTCAGATCAAGATCGCATGGTCTCCATCCGAGATTGAGCTGAGGGCTTCGCGTTTGCGGGAGACCTTGAAAAACCTGTTGGGCGCATAGAATACTGATTCGATCAATTTCGATCCAACACTATCAACCACTCAAACATCCATCCATGAGCGCAACCATTATTGTTCCCGCCCGTTTGGGTTCCACCCGTTTCCATCAGAAACTCCTCCACGAAGTGCGCGGAAAGCCTCTCATTCTCTGGACCGCCGAGCGAATCCGGGATGAAGCCCCGGAATATTCTTTGTATTTCGCGGTCGACAGCGATCGGATGAAGTCGGTCCTAGAAGCGGCCGGTTTCTCAGTTGTGATGACCGACCCCGAGCTTCCCAGCGGCACTGACCGGATCGCCGCAGCCAACCGGACCATCGGCGCCACACGTGTGATCAATGTGCAGGCGGACGAGCCGATGGTCACGGGTGCCCAGATCCGGATGCTGGATGCTCTGCTGAGCGATGGGATCGACATGGCCACATTGGGGTGCCCTTTGAACCATGACAAGGACTACCGCAATCCTAATAACGTCAAACTGGTTCGCGCCGCAAACGGTAAGGCGCTCTATTTTTCACGCGCCCCGATTCCCTACATCCGGGATACCCAGGGTGTATACGATGAGGCGGTGACAGGGCACGATGGAGTGTTGACCCACCTCGGGCTGTATGCCTATACCCGCGCGTTTCTCGAGGCTTTCGCATCGCTCAAACCGGGTTTTCTGGAGCAGATCGAAAAACTGGAAATGCTCCGCGCACTCGAAAACGGGTATTCGATCGCCGTCGGGATCACGCATGATGCCTTGATCGAGATTGACACCGAGGAGAACGCGATTGAGTTCGAGCAGGCGGTAATGGAGCGGTTCTGACCGAAGGACTGAGGCGAGTGGACGCGTTGGCTTTCCTCCATTTGTGAAATGCATGACTTTTTCTTATAGATATGTATAAAAATCTGCGTGTGGTTCCCCATCTCGTATTCGGTCGGGGAAGTTTCAACCAGCTTGGCGATATCCTTGCCGGGCACCGGACGGATGCGGGTTCGCACATGGTCTTTCTGGTGGATGAGGTGCATGAGCACCG
>JAFGAQ010000326.1 GCA_016933595.1 Opitutales bacterium
GCAACCGGTGGGTTCAACTGGTCCCGCGACGAACCCCCGAACCTCAAAGCCGGACATCAAAGCCCCGATCCCTTTCTTTGCCATCATGATAGAATCCTCTTCCGACGCTTGATTAACGGAACCTACGTCCACGCGATCCATCCCGGGCACAGGAATCCATATTCCCGATCCTTCGGCGGCTTCGATGCTCCAGGAAGCAAGTGTTTGATCCTGAGGATAGAGCTCCATCCGGCGCTCACGGTAGTCGAGCGGTTCCACCGATAAACCATCGATGCTCGCTTCGCCCACCAGATAGACAGACGGATTTCCGGTCATTTGAACATAGTATCCGGTCTGCCCCTCGTCCAATGACCCAACCCGTATCTCCAAGGTTTCCTCGCCCTCGGTCCGGATGGTCCACAATGGCTCCACCAATGCGAAGCGTTTCAAGTCTTCATCTGACGGATTATCGGACACGAATTCGAGCACGACCATATCCTCCAATCGCGCGACAATGGCGGCGATCGCTTTTTCGTCCCCGTTGTATGGCATTGGATCACTTCCGGACACACCACCGAACACCCTCCAGACCCCATCCTCCAGTTTGAGCAGGCGAATGGTACCGGACTCCGGCAGGGCGTCAGAGCGATGCCGAATGATCTCCACCTTGCTGACCTTGGAAGGATCCTGCCAAATCAATCGCCGCTCCCGCACGGAATCGGAGATACTGCGCCACAGATCCAGCTCGGTCCTCGGAAGAATGAACGACGTGGAGGAGCCCTCGAAGCGTGCCTTGTAAAAATCATCCACTATCTCGCCACCAATGCGCAACTCGCTCAAAATCAGTGTATTATTGCGTCGATTTCCAACCAGTTCGATGCGCGCGACCGGTTGACCGGCAGGCGGGTTGGCGGACGCATCATCCTTTGCCAGACCGGTGGCAGACAATCCGATCAAGCGGCCAAGAGCCGAATGAACACGGGCTTCGTTGGCCATCGCGGAAACCGGAGCGTCAAAATACCACTGATCCTCTCTCCGGGTAAGGCGGGCACGGTAGGGAACATCGTAGAACTCCACCGAAAGCGCTCTTGCCTCAAATAGCGGAATCGGGAACAAGGCTTTGTCCCTGAGATCTTCAAGTGGGGCCACAAAGGGTTCAATTGTGTTGGAATCCACCACCAGTATTTCGCGCTCATCCGGCGAGAGCATGTAAATACGGTTGCCGATCTCCGTTGGAGACCCGAAAGCGATCTGGTATTCGGTATCGTTGAAACGCGCTTTTACGGTCAGGCTCGGATCATCCAAGCCGAAATCCGTCAGTTTCTGGCCATGGTCCTCCAAATCGTCCACCTTGAATCGAACCCCCGCATTGAGGGAATCCAGACTGTTGATCATGCGCCGGATCGCGAACGGGTTGGCAGCCCATTCCACGGGAAGCACCATATCCCAGTTGCCGTCCCGGTTGATCCACTGACGGGTTTCCTTGGCAAGCTTTCCTTCCACAAGGATCATTTGAGCCTCGGACAACGGGAAAGGCATCACACCTGCGGATTCTCCGTTAGGGGAAGGTTCCGACGAAAAGGAACCGCCCTGCCGGATGAGAAAAAACAACACGAGCAGGTTAAGGAACAGCAGGATGATCGTTGTGCGGAATCTCATGGTGCGTTATCTGTGAATGAGTCGAACCAGCAAGCCGACCAAAGCCACCAACAAAGGAATCAACATCAGGTAAAACAACAAGACCCGGAGATCCTTCTGGCTCAAGGTCAGCCGATAGGAATCCAAAGCCGTGGGCGCAATACTTAACAACTGATCCCGCTGAAGCATCCAGTTCAGGACATTGGCGACAAAAGTGCGGTTGCCATGGAGCCGGATCAATGCATTGGAGGCAATCGACGCATCTCCCACGACGACCAAGCGTCCGCCCTTCAGGTTAAGACCCAACTGCTGTCCACCCTTGCGTTCGGATACTGCGGCCACAGGAATAGGACCTGGCACGTCAACATTGGGATCCAGTTTCGGAACAGACTCGGTGCGTGCATTCAATTCCAACCAGCTTGTCTCGGAAGTCGCCATCAACACGCTGCGCTGAACTCCGGCAATCCGTGGCACACCCGGATCAAACCGCACCGGCCGCAACTGGGTGGAAAACACGTTCAGCCGTCCTTCAATGAGACTGGCGGTAACGGGATGCTCGGCGTATCGCCGCAGGATCAATCCGCCGGAAGATGCCTGATAGTCAGGCCCGGGGTCCAATACCACCCCATTGTCACACAGGATGCCCCAATCATACAGCAGGGCATCCAAATTGTGAACGCGAAAAGGCTCCAACAGGACGAACATACTCCCGTTTCCGTTTTCCATGTATTTCCTGAGTTTTTCGACATCAGCGGATCGCAATTCTGCCTGAGGGGAGGCGATCACCACCAAGTCCGCATCACCCGGAACCTCATCAAACCGGGTGAGATCCAGTTCCCTCACAAAGACATTGCGGGCGGTGAGATAGTGCCCCAGTTCAGACAAACCACGCAAGGGGTCCACATCGCCCAACTGCATTTCACCCTGTCCAACCGTAAAATAGACCACCTTGCTCGATGGATCCGTTACTTCAAGAAGAGCAGACAAAACCATTTGCTCACCGACGAAGATGGTTTTTCCGGACTCTTTGTCTTTGCGGTAAAGATCGTCGATGTTGAGGACACGCCGCCCCTGCTCCGACTCGAAGAGAATCGCATTGCCCTGGTCCAATGCGAAATCACGGATCAACTCGGCAGCACGATCCCGCTGGCGAAACACATCCACAACTTCCCACTTGAAGCCATCTTCACCTGTCTGACGGAAGGCGTGTTCAAAGCGTGACATCAATGTTTTCACATCACGCAATTCGTTGCGATTGCCCTCCTTACCCGGTTCGGCGGCCGTTACAATAACCCGGATCTGTTTTCCGGTCATAGCCGATAGATAAGCCTGGGTTTCCGGAGACAGCGTATGCCGGCGCTCCGGAGTCAGGTCCCATCGAACCGCCAACTGAAAAGCCAGTAGATTCAGTCCGATGATCAGGGTAACCCACAGGAGACCCTGCACGACCCGATTGAGTGCGCCTACTCTCCGGGCGATCCGGAATTCGTCGAAACGGTGGTATCGGTTGGAAGCCATGGTTGATCAGGTTTTTCGATCCACCACGCTGGCAGCAATGATCAGCATGACGGCTGTTACGCTCACGTAGAAAATGAATGGCTTGAGGTCAAGAACCCCCTGAGAGAACCACTCAAAATGATCAAAGGTCTGGAGATACCCGATGAAATCCCGCATGTTCGAGTAGAGTGCCCCTTGCTCCACCAGCGAATCCGCCAGAAAAGTCCCGGTGATCGTGGCGATGAACACACCGGTGAATGAGAGCATTCCCGCAACCAGCTGACTCCGTGTCAGGCTGCTGCTCATCACCCCGATGCTGATGTAGCTCGCTCCACTGATCAGCACAAAAACCAGGCACCCGACGAGACTCGATTGGGACACCAACTGGTCAAGTCCGCCAATGGATGGCACGACCCATGCCGTGATAAAGGGAAACGATGCGGCCATCAGCCACAGGACGGTGTAGACGAACATGGCAGACACAAACTTGCTGAAAACCAACTGCATGGCCGAAATCGGCATCGTCATCATGGTCTCCAGCGTCCCAAGCCGCCGCTCCTCCGCGATGCATTTCATGGTCAACAAAGGCACCACAAAGAGATTGGGAATCCAGAAGAGCCTGAAAAACATGACCATCGCCATCTCCGCATGGTCCTTTTCCGAATAATCCTTGATAATCTCCCAATAAAAAAGAATCATCGGAACCAGAAACACCACCGCCGCCACATACGTGGACGACGAGAGCCACTGGTTTTTCATCTCATACCGAATCAATGTCAGGGTCTTATTCACAGCTATATCCGGCAAACAAGAGGTCAGCCCTCTCAAGTGCCACTTTTCGAAAGATTATCAGGAAACCGATCCCGATTTCACGCATTTTCTGACCCTTTTTGTCAATCTCCATGTCTGACTCGACAACGCAACCTTCCGAAATCCGTATCCCGAGCCTGAATTCAGGTGGAGAAAACCCTCCGTCTTTCCGGATGCTGGGATCCTCCAGCTCCGGAAACTGCGGTCTGGTCTCGACTCCCACCACCCGCATCCTGGTGGATGCCGGTTTCTCCGGGAAACGAATCTGCGCACTGCTGGCCGAAGTCAACCTGAGCATATCGGACATTCACGCGGTGTTTCTATCGCATGAGCATCAGGATCACTGCGCGGGATTCCGTGGACTCTGTGGATACCCTCACTTGTCTTGGATTGCGAACCGGGATACATTCCGGGCAATTGATCATCCGCGGAAGGATACCTGCAAGTGGTCGTTTTTTGAAACCGGATCAAGGTTCCGCTTCCGGGACCTGACGGTGGATGCGTTCCCGATCCCGCATGATGCATCCGACCCGGTTGGTTTCGTTTTTTCATGGGGCGGTGAAGATCTGTTCAGTCCACTGGATTCGGTGGCGTGGCTCCTGGATCTGGGATATGTGACCGAGCTGGTCAAGAGCAAGGTCCGGAGTGCACGGACCCTCGTGATTGAGTCAAACTACGATTCCCATATGCTGGAACAGGACACCAAACGCCCATGGTCCGTCAAACAACGGATCAAGGGGCGGCACGGCCACTTGTCGAATCAGCATGTTGTCGAGCTGCTCATGGACTGCAAAAACGCCGGTTGGGAACGCATTCACATCGCGCATGTGAGCCGGGATTGCAACGATATCGATCACATCCGGGCGGCGTTTTCCGGCTTGAAGCAATCCCTCAACGGATGCCTGCCTCCGGTCAGCGTGTTCAACCCGCTCACCGGAAAAAACGAATCGCTCTGGTGATACGAATTTCCGGATTGATCCAAATGTGGATTTCCTGTGATCCTGTACGCAATCATCCTTGTTAAACCTGCCCATTTCTGCCAATTTCAGAGTTTCGATGCCCAACCATTTCCGCCAAACCAAGATCATCTTCACGATCGGACCTGCCACTCAGGACGTGGACACCCTTGAGAGCCTTATTTCGGAAGGGGTTGACGTATGCCGGTTCAACATGGCTCACGCTTCCGTGGAGTGGGTAAAAAAGACGGTCGCAAACATCCGCGAAGCCGGTCAAAAGGCCGGCCGTTCAGTGGCTTTGTTGATGGATGTCAAAGGACCGGAAATCCGGACCGGAGACCTGCCCGCCCCCCTTATGCTTTCGAAAGGCGATGTGGTGGACTTCATCCTTGCATCGGGGCAGGCGGCCGAGCCCGGGATTCCACAGGTTTCGGTCAACTACCCGAAACTCATCACCGATCTCAAAGTTGGGGATTCCCTTCTGGTGGACAGTGGAATGATCCGCTTGAAAGTGATCCAGAAGCTTCCCTCGGCCCTCCGTTGCAAAACTGAAACCGGCGGAAGCCTGGGAAGCCGGCGTCACATCAACCTTCCGGGAGTGCGGGTCGATTTGCCCTCGCTGACCAATAAGGACAGAAAGGATGTCGAGTTTGGTGTGGAACTGGGTTTCGACTACTTCGCCCTATCCTTTGTGCGGGAAGCAGCCGACATCGAATTGTTGCGCCGTTTCCTGATCGATCACCACTCAAAGGCACGGATTGTCGCCAAAATTGAGGATCAACAGGCGATATCCAACCTCGAGTCGATCATCCGGGCCTCGGACGGGCTCATGATCGCCCGTGGAGACCTTGGCATCGAATGCCCATTCGAAGAATTGCCGGTCATTCAGAAGCGTTCGATCGCCCTCTGCAACCAATACTGCAAACCGGCGATCGTCGCCACCCACATGCTGGAGTCGATGATCACGGCCCCGATTCCGACGCGGGCAGAGGTCACGGACGTGTCGAACGCCGTTTTGGAGCGGGCGGACTGTGTCATGCTTTCGGGAGAGACATCCGTCGGCAAATACCCCTTGGAATGCATCCGGGTGCTCAAGCGCATCGTCGAACGCACGGAAGAGACCATTCAAACACGGCCGTCGGAATCCGTCCGGCTCGAAACACCGGCCGAAAAGATGCTGCGTTCGGCAGCGCATCTGGCGTCTGAAGTCGATGGATCCGGACTCGTTGTTTTCACACGGGGGATGCGCTACCCTCTCCTTCTGTCGGCACTCAGAGCGTCGAGCATCCCGATTTATGCGTTCACGGATGACGAGGCCCTCTTCCGGCAAATGACCTTGGTGTGGGGAGTGGAACCCTTTTTCATGACCTATACCCAGGATCGGGAGGAAAGCATCCAGAACGCCCTGCTCGTTCTCAAATCCAAAGCATGGGTCCAGTCCGGTGACCGCCTGGTGGTGGTTACCAATGTATTGGCACGGTCCAAGGTCGTCGAAAGTATCCAATTGCGTCACGTTGAATGAAGTCTGAAACTTATTATCCTAGCCTTGAATCCTTTCTGGAACAGAGCCGTTCGGCTAACCGCCTGACGGTTTCAAGCGACTACTTCGGTGATACCGAGACCCCGGTGACAGCGTATGCCAAGTTGCGTGGTTTTGGACCGTCTTTCATGCTTGAATCCGTGGTTGGAGGGGAGAAGCTCGCCCGGTATAGTTTCCTGGGCTGCGATCCCGATATGGAAATCGTGATTTACAAGGAAAAGACGGTTATCCGCCACCGCAGCGGAGAAGTGGAGACCCGCCCAACCGGCGCCGACCCGCTGGATCATTTGGAGCAATTCATGCGTTCATGCAAGACGCTCCCCCACCAGCCGGATCAGCCGGTTTTCACGGGAGGAGCAGTCGGGTTCGTCAGCTACGAATACGTTCATGCGATTGAACCGACGGTCCCGTGTCCGCAAAAGGATGATCTGGGAATGCCCATCGCATACTTTCTTGTAACCGAAAGCGTGGTGATTTTTGATCATGCCAGGCAGAAGCTCACGATATCGGCCAGCGTGGATGCCTCAGCGGACCCTCAGGCAGCCTACAAAAAAGCGGTGGATTCCATTCAACGGACACGCGCCCGACTTTCGCGAAACTATTCGTATCCATTGAGTGCGTTAAGCACGGTGGATACCACAGCCGATGTACAAAGCAGCTTTGCACGGGCCGATTTCGAAAAAGCGGTCCGGAAGGTCAAGGAATACATTGTTGAAGGGGATGTTTTCCAAACCGTTTTGTCCCAGCGTTTCTCGATGGACTATCCCTTGTCGCCTCTGGATCTGTACCGGTCGCTCCGTAACGTCAACCCCTCGCCGTATATGGTGTTGCTGGAAAGCCCGGAGTTTGCGGTTGTCAGCGCATCGCCCGAGATCCACGTCAAGCTCCAGGACCGTCAGGTCGAGATCCGGCCGATTGCAGGAACCCGTCCGAGAGGCAACACATGGGAAGATGA
>JAFGAQ010000327.1 GCA_016933595.1 Opitutales bacterium
GACACCGATGTATTCCGTCTTTTTGCGATGCGCTTGGCTTCCAAGACCCGTTGCTTGTCCACCGTGAGGGTCAGTTTGGTTTTCATATACACGTGTTATTGATCAGAATACACGTGTTGTCAAGGGCGGGCTCAGTTTGATCCAAACATCGCTCGCTGGACGGGCGTCGGCCTGCGGTCTCGTCGCAAGGTTTTAAGAGGTTTTACCACTGAGGACACTGAGAGCACGGAGGAAAGAAGAGGGTTTGGCCACAAAGACCACATAGAAGCCACCGGAGAGTAGTTTTGCCATTGTGTGGATACGTTTGCCAATCTTGAAAACCGAAGTTGACAAATAGACGGCGAGATGTCAATACGGGATGCATGGTGGATCGTCCGTTTTGGGTGGAAAGAGTCGAGGAGGCGTGGCAGATGGTTCCGATTGTTTGGCTCACTGGCGTGCGTCGGGTTGGAAGGACCTGTCTGGCAAGGCATTGGGAGGATGCTGAGTATATCAACTGCGACCTTCCGCGCAACCGGATGCTTTTGGCAGATCCGGAACATCTCCTTAAGCAGGTGAACGCAAAACGTGTCATATTCGATGAGGTTCATCAGATTGAGAATCCCAGCGAACTCCTGAAAATCGCGGCCGACGAGTTTCCACACATGCGGGTGCTGGCAACGGTTCATCCACTTTGGCTGCCACCCGCAAGTTTCGCGACTCCCTGACCGGTCGAAAGCGGGTGGTGCATTTGGTGCCGGTGCTTCCGGATGAAATGGAGTCGTTCGAATGCAGGACGCTTGAGCAGCGGTTGTTGTGGGGCGGGATGCCGGATAGGATACTGTCTGCCTCTCCTGATCCGGGCTTCTACAATGAGTGGTTGGATTCCTATTTTGCCCGGGATGTTCAGGAGTTGTTTTCGGTGGGTAAGCGGAAGGCTTTCCTGAACTTGTGTGAGCTGCTATTCCGGCAGAGCGGAAGCCTCATGGAGATCACCTCGCTGGCAAAACACTGTGGCATCTCCCGTCCCACGGTCATGCAGTATCTCGATGTCATGGAGATCACGCACTTGATCCGGATGATCCGGCCTTTCAGTGGAGGAGGGCGTCGGGAGATCATTGCCCAACCGAAAGTGTATGCTTTCGACACCGGATTCGTATGCCATTTCCGGGGCTGGGATTCATTGCGCCCCGAAGATTGCGGCGGTCTGTTTGAGCATCTTGTGCTTGATCTTTTGCGGTCCCACCTCCCGGATCAATCGGTTATGTATTGGAGGGACAAACAGCAGCGGGAGATTGATTTTGTCCTTCCAGCTGGTTCGGGCGCGGTCACTGCGATCGAGTGCAAGTGGTCGAGGGGTGGTTTCAACACCCGGAATCTGGATGCATTCAGAGCCCTGTATCCGGATGGGAGGAATCTGGTTGTGGTGGGCCAGTCGGGTGAGGGCTTTTCAAGGCGGGTGGGATCTTATGAGATCACGTTCTGCGAGGTTTCAGACCTGATAGCATTGCTTTCGAATCATTCCTGAATCAGCGGTATGAGGCTGGTCATATGCGGATACTAATCCACGAAAAGAGGGTTAACCACAAAGCACAAATCTTCGCCACAAGGTTTTAAGAGGCTCAACCACGAAAGGCACTAAAATCACGTCGCGCCAGAACACCTGGTTGTGGGGAACTGAGTAAAAGAAAAAGAATACAAAGTGAAACACGACATTGATACCCGGCGGGTA
>JAFGAQ010000328.1 GCA_016933595.1 Opitutales bacterium
CGATGCCACAAGTCCAAATGCGAACAGCAGACCTCCGAGAACAATCAGCGGACGCCAAACCGCCCAGAAGCTCTTCATCTCGGACGCTTCGATCAATTGACGGCTACGGGCAGTCTGGGTGTTACGGCCCTTGATGCGGCCCTTTTGCAGGAATCCGTCATAATGACGCTGAAGCAAATGGGTTTCCACCTGGCGCATGGTATCGAGGGTAACCCCTACAATAATCAACATGGCCGTGCCGCCGAAGAAATTCGCCACAAGGGGCGGAATATTGAACTTCAGGAGCAAGACATCCGGGAACACCGCTATGACGGCCAGGAAAACTGCACCAGCCAAGGTCAGGCGGGTCATCACGAAATCAAGGTACTTCGCGGTCGGCTGACCGGGACGAACACCAGGAACAAATCCGCTGTTCTTTTTGAGGTTGTCCGCGATTTCAATCGGTTTGAACATCATCGAAACCCAGAAGTAGCTGAATATGAGGATCAGACCGCCAAACACCAAATAGTAAACCGGGTTCCCGCGGTTGAGGCTGTTCGCAACATCCTGAAGGAAACGCAGGTTCGGATTGATACCCGACAACATCTGCGCGATTTGGGCCGGGAAAATGAGGATCGCACTGGCAAAGATGATCGGCATGACGCCGGAATAGTTCACCTTGAGGGGCATGAAGGAATTCTGGCCGCCATACACCCGCTTACCAACCGTGCGTTTCGCGTATTGAACGGGAACCTTGCGTTGTGCCTGAGTGATCGCCACAACCGCGGCCACCACGCCAACCAAAAGCGCGAGCATCATCACAGCATGAGGAGCCCCATAGCTGACCGTGTCGGCACCAATCGGAGCGTTGAACATACCCCAGACCAACATCATGGCGCGTGGCAGGTCAGCCACGATACCGACGGTGATCAAAAGAGAAATCCCATTTCCAATACCACTTTGCGTGATCTGCTCACCCAACCAGGTCAAGATCATCGTACCAGTGGTCAGGAAAAACACCGCAGTGAAGAAAAACCAGAAACCGCTCGAAACCACAATAGGGCCATATTCGGCCACACTGAAGTTCCCGCCAATCAGAACACCCGGGTTGATCTGCAACGCACGAACCAGCATCGCACCTTGTACCACGCAGATCACCAATGTAAGGTAGCGGGTATACTGGCTGATCTTCTGCCGCCCGACTTCACCCTCCTGCTGCATACGGGCAAGAGTTGGCACCACAGCCCCCATCAACTGCATGATAATCGAGGCACTGATGTAGGGCATAATACCCAATGCAAACAGCGCACCATTGTAAAGCGCACCACCGGTAAACATGTTCACCATGCCAAGGAGACCGCCTCCAGACGCCTGGGATTGATTCATCAGAAACTCCTGAATAGGAGACGGATCAATCCCCGGAAGCGGAATGTTCGCGCCCACACGGGCGATGAACAACATGGCCAAGGTGAAAAATATCCGCTGCCGAAGCTGCGGAATTTTCATGCAATTCTTGAATGCGGAAAGCATTGTATTCTACCGGTTGTCAGATGGGGAAACGCAAAGGATCAATCAAGACTCCGAAGACTGCTCGGGAAGCACGACCTTCCCGCCCGCCTTTTCAATCTTGGCAATAGCCGCAGCCGAAGCCTTCTGAACAACTACGGTGTAGGCCTTGTCAACTTCACCCATGCTCAACAGCTTGAGGAAACGGGTTCCAGAAGGAACCATTCCGGCCTCAACCACGGCTGCAATGTCGACTGGCTTGGAAGGGTCAAATTTCGCAAGATCCCGGACGTTCAACACCTCAAAATCCGTGCGATGGCGGGCATTCGAAAAACCACGGTGAGGAATGCGCAGGTAGAGTGGCATCTGACCCCCTTCAAACCCCGGACGATGGCTGTATCCCGAACGGGCACGCGCACCTTTGTGGCCTCGTCCACAGGTTTTGCCGTGTCCGTTGCCTTCTCCTGAACCGACGCGCCGCTTGGGCCGATTTGCGCCGTTACTGTCAATGATACTGTGTAATTCCATTGTAATGTCTCCTGACTATCTATCGCATCGAGGCGGGTCTCCGCTAATATGATTTATACTGCGAATATCCAGAAAAGGATCATGCCTCCGCGGAAGCTCCTTCGATACTCCGAAGCGCTTTGAATTGTTCCATCGTGCGGAGCTTCATCAAACCGTCAATGGTCGCCTGAACAACGGCCAACTGATTGTTGGAACCGAGAGACTTCGAAAGAACGTTTTTAACGCCTGCAGCTTCGAGAACCGCACGCACCCCACCACCGGCGATAACTCCGGTACCTGCACCAGCGGGTTTCAAAAGAACACGTCCTCCGTCTGCCTCGCCCACGACTTCGTGCGGAATAGTCTCACCATTCAACTCGATGTGAACCTGATGACGGTTGGCCTGATCCGTTCCCTTGCGAATCGCTTCAGGAACTTCCTTCGCCTTTCCATAACCGAAACCAACCTTACCCTTTTGGTCGCCAGTAACGACCAAGGCTGCAAAACTGAAGCGGCGGCCACCCTTGACCACCTTGGCGCAACGGTTGATATGCACGACCTTTTCGATCGTTTCCGGAGCGTCTTCCGATACTTTGACAATTTGTGGAGCTTTACTCATAATCGATCAGAATTGGAGGCCTCCTTCGCGGGCTGCATCGGCAAACGCCTTCACACACCCGTGATACAAACGACCCGCACGGTCAAATACTACTGCCTCAACGCCGGCAGCCTTGGCTTTCTCGGCAACAATACCGCCCAGTTTCTTGGCACCCTCAACATTCGGGCGCACCCCCTGTTCGCGCAAATCCTTGGCGAGGGTCGAAACATAGATCAAAGTATTGCCTGCCGAATCATCGATGCACTGGGCATAGATGTGTTGCTGGCTGAAATGCACGCAGAGTCGGGGCCTCGCAGGGGTTCCCACCACCTTTTTGCGGATCCTCCAACGCCGTTTTTGCTTCAAAAGCTGTTTGTGTTCCAATTTCATGACGAACCTATCCCTTAAGCGGTTTTCTTACCTTCCTTACGACGAACGTGCTGGCCTACGATGCGGACACCCTTGCCCTTATACGGCTCAACCGGGTAGAATTGCTTGATCCTTGCGGCCAACTGTCCGACGGCCTGCTTGCTGGCACCGGTGATTTCGATCTTCGTGCCGTCCGCAACCGTCACGGTGACTCCTGCGGGAACATCCACACGGACCGGATGCGAATAGCCAAGGGCCAAATCAAGAACCGAGCCCTGCAGAGCGGCTTTGAAACCGACACCGGAAATCTCAAGGTTCATCTTGTAGCCATCGACCACTCCTTTGACCATCCCGTTGATGATCGAACGGACCGTTCCATGCATCGCTTCCGCGTGCCGGCTGTGGTTAGCAGGAGTGACCTCAATTTGATCCTCCTTCATCGAAATGTTCACGCTGTTACCAAAGGACTGGGATACCTTGCCCTTGGGACCTTCAACCGACACAGTGTCGCCCGAAACGGAACATTTCACTTTGGCCGGGATAGCGACCGGTAGTTTGCCAATTCTGCTCATGATGTGATTACCAAACGGTGCAAATGAGCTCGCCCCCTACCTTGAGTCGGCGTGCTTCTCTTTCATTAAGGATGCCTTTCGGCGTGGTCAATATGCTGTTGCCCATTCCGCCAAGCACCTTGGGTACTTCACGCGAACCACAGTAGCGCCGACGTCCCGGCTTGCTCGCGCGCTGGATATCCGTGAGCGAGGGAACATCGTTCACGTATTTCATCTCGATACGCAAACGCTTGAAGGAACCTTCGGTCTCGATCACCTGATAGTTCCGGATATAGCCACCCTCCTTGAGGATACGCAGGATACCTTCTCTGGCATTGGAGTGAAAGGTTTCCGCGGTCTCTTTGTGCGCCCGGCTGGCGTTGCGCAGAAGGGTGAGAAAATCGCCTAGTGTGTCGTGTGCTGACATGTCTGATCTCGGTCTTAAAGATAATACTATACTCGGATCACCACGACGACTTCGTGACGCCCGGGATCTTTCCTTCACTCGCCAACTCGCGGAAAGTCAAACGCGACAATCCGAACTTGCGGATGTAGGCGCGTGGACGGCCCGTGATACTGCAACGGTTGCGAACACGTACGGGTGATGAATTGCGCGGCAACTTTGTAAGTTTGCGCTGGGCAGCATAAAATGCCTCATCATCCGTTTCGGGATTGCGGAGAATCTCTTTCAAAGCAGCACGCTTAGCCGCGTACTGCTCGACCATCTGCATGCGCTTCAGGTTATGATTAATCTTTGATTTCTTTGCCATGGGTCAATCTCCTCAATGTCCTTACGCTGCCTGATCTCCCTGTTGTTCGCCCTGATCCTGGGTAGGGCCGCCCTGCGGCTTGCGGAATGGCATGCCCAATAGACGAAGCAATTCACGACCCTTCTCATCCGTATCACCGGTCGTGACAATTGTCACGTCCATCCCCATCGAGATGTGTTTGGAATCAACCGAGATTTCCGGGAAAATAGTGTGATCCGAGATCCCAAGATTGTAGTTTCCACTCCCATCCAGCTTACCCGGCACCCCACGGAAGTCACGGATGTTCGGCAGCGAAATGTTAATCATACGGAATAGAAACTCCCACATCGAGGCACCCCGAAGCGTTACGCGGACACCAACCGGCATCCCTTCGCGAATCTTGAAGTTCGAAACGCTCACGCGGGCCTTGGTCACGACCGGCTTTTGCCCGGTGATCAGCCCCATATCGCGCTGCACATCCTCAAGATACTGCTTCTCATTCTTTGCACCCACACCGGTGTTGATCACGATCTTCACCAGCTTCGGCACATCATGGATGTTCTCGATCGAGAACTTTTTCTTCAACTCAGGAATCACTTCTTCCTGGTAGAACTTCTTCAAAACGGGCATCGACTTGCTCATACTGCAGCTCCCTTGCGCTTTGCACGCTCTTCGAATCGCTTCGCTTCCATCACATTCGAGATGTGAATCGGAAACTCTCTTTCAATGATACCCCCTTCGGACTTCTCAGTCTTGCGGGTATGGCGTTTACGAATGTTGATCCCTTCGACCACAACCCGTTCCGTACGAGGAAGCACTTCCAAGATACGGCCACGGGATCCTGTTGCGGACCCGGTGATCACGACGACTTCGTCTCCTTTTTTGATTGTCTTACTCATGTCACAATACCTCCGGAGCCAAAGAAATAATCTTCATGTACTTGGCGCGCAACTCGCGGGCCACAGGTCCGAAAATACGGGTTCCGATCGGATTTCCGTCTGCGTTCACGATCACCACCGCGTTCTCGTCGAAGCGAAGGTAGCTGCCATCAGCCCGGCGAATCGGGGCCTTTGTCCTCACCACCACGGCCTTCACAACCGCACCCTTTTTCACATTGGAATCGGGCGTGCGTTCCGTGACGTGGCACACAACCAGATCACCGACCGAAGCGGTTCTCTTGTTCTGTCCGAGCCGACGAATCATAACTGCGGTCTTGGCGCCGCTGTTGTCGGCAACCTCCAAAGCTGTCTGCATCTGTATCATATCTGCACTCTCCTATTATGCTATGGATTGCCTCATCCGACGACGGGAGCCTTTTCGATGACACGGATCACACGCCAACGCTTGAGCTTGCTCAAGGGGCGGGTTTCCGCGATTTCCACTTTGTCACCGGCCTGGCACTCATTGGCCTCGTCATGCGCATGAACCACGGTTTTGCGCTTGATTTCCTTGCCATAACGGGGATGTGGGATCTTGTAGGAATACTCTACCTTCACCGACTTGTTACCAGAACGGTTGGCGACTACTCCGGTCAATACCTTACGCTGATTTCTTTCGCTCATCTTGTTCTACTCCTCAGACTGCGGCATCGGTGGAGGCCGTCTTCTTGTTGTTCACAAAGGTTTTCAACCGGGCGATGTTGCGACGCAATTCCTTCAGACGATGGGGCTTGTCGATCTGCCCGGTCTGCTTGCGCAGACGGAGGGTGACGAGCTCATCTTCCGCATCGCGGATCATCTTTTCCAGCTCCGCCGGGCTCTGGTCCCGGATCTCTACATTCTTCTTAGCCATACGCTTCCAATTCTCCTACGCCTTACAATGCATCACCATCCTCGCGGGAGATGAAACGACACCGAACGCCCAACTTTCCATCGGCCAGACGCATGGCCTCACGTGCCACACTCACCGAACATCCGGACAACTCGAAAAGCACATTACCGGGGCGCACAACGGCCACCCAGTATTCCACCGATCCCTTACCTTTACCCATACGGGTTTCTGCAGGCTTGCGGGTGATCGGTTTCTGCGGGAATATGCGGATCCACACCTTACCTTTTCTCTTCAGGTAGCGGTTGATCGCGATACGGGCCGCTTCAATCTGGTTTGCCTTAAGTTTGCCGCGATCCAACGTCTGGATACCAAACTCACCGAACGCCAGATAGTCTCCTCTCTTGGCCTCGCCACGAATACGGCCCTTGTGGACCTTGCGGTATTTTGTTCTATTTGGAATTAAAGCCATTTTAGTGCCTGATTAAGGGTTTCGACCTCAGACGGTTTCTTCCTTGGGAAGACATACCCAAGTCTTGACTCCGATGGTTCCGTAAACGGTCTCCGCCGTTGCGAATCCGTAGTCAATATTCTCCCGCAATGTATGCAGAGGAACACGACCCGAGCGCTGCTTTTCGGTGCGGGCAATTTCAGCACCGCCCAAGCGCCCCGAGCACTGGATACGAATTCCATCCGCTCCGACCGACATCGTGGTCTGAACCGCCTTCTTCATTGCGCGACGGAAGGAAATACGGCGTTCCAACTGGAGCGCGACATTCTCGGCCACCAACTGGGCTTCGAGCTCAGGCTTTTTGACTTCCTGAACATCCACCAGCACTTCGTGACCCACAAGCTTCGCGAGATCGTCCTTGAGCTTATCAAGTTCCCCGCCCTTGCGCCCGATCACAAATCCCGGACGGGCAGTAAAGATCTTCACACGCACCCGGTTCGAGGCCCGCTCAATAAAGATGCTCGGCACCGAAGCCAACTTCAGCTTCTTGGAAAGGTACTGACGGATCACGTAGTCCTCTTTCAAGAGCTTGGGGAATTCTTTCTTGCTGGCAAACCAACGGGACTCCCAGTCGCGACGGACTGCAAGCCGGAAACCAATAGGATTTACTTTCTGTCCCATAATACTTCTCTTATGACTGTGCCAGTACGATTGTGATGTGACTCATCCGCTTCTTATAGGGATGCGCCATTCCCCTTGCCACGGGATGGAAACGTTTAATGGAAGGCCCTTCGTTCACAATAGCCGACTTGATGGTGAGCGATTCCGCCACCACGTTCGCATTGTTCTCCGCATTGGCAATCGCAGACTTCAGCGTCTTGTAGACAAGCCGCGCAGACTTCCTCGGAATAAACTTGAGAAGCTCAGCCGCTTCGGCCGCGTTCTTCCCCTGGATCACACGAGTGATCTCCCGCACTTTCTGCGGAGACATCCTCGAATACTTGGTTAATGCTCTGATTTCCATGGCTCTTTGCGAGTGGTGTTTGATTACCGGTCCAGACTGCCGCGACTTGAGCTCCTATACGGAACCTCATCCCGTCAGCCGGGGGTACCCGGCACCCAAACTATTTCTGCGTATGCGGATTGTGGCCTTTAAAGGTTCGTGTCAGCGCAAACTCGCCCAGTTTGTGCCCCACCATGTTTTCCGTCACATAAACCGTCAGGAACTTGCGGCCGTTGTGAACGTTGACGTTCAACCCGATGAAATCGGGCGTGATCGTTGAACGACGGGACCAAGTCTGAATCGGCTTGCGCGAACTGGTAGCCTGCGCTTCCGTGACTTTCTTCATCAGTCCTGGATCGACGAAATAACCTTTTCTAAGGGATCTTGACATGACTTCTCAATTCTTTCGTTTCAGCGTTTCACCTTACGGCCGTTGCGACGGACCAGGATCATGGAATTGCTCGTCTTCGAGCGCTTGCGGGTCGGGAAGCCCTTTGCCAACTGTCCCCATGGGGAGACCGGCTGACCACCACCCGAGGTGCGGCCTTCACCACCACCCATCGGGTGATCGACCGGGTTCATCGCAACCCCGCGGACCCGTGGGCGCTTGCCCTTCCAACGGTTACGACCGGCCTTACCCAGCTTCTGGTTCTGGTGCGTCGAGTTTCCGACTTCACCGATGGTGGCGCGGCACTTCGCATTCACAAGCCGGATTTCGCCGGAAGGAAGCTTCAAAGTCGCATTGTCTCCATCCACGTTCACCAACTGGACGGCATTCCCTGCCGATCGGGCGATCTGAGCGCCCTTCCCGGGCAACAGTTCCACCGCATGAATCTTCATGGCGGGCGGCATAACCGATAACGGCATGCTGTTTCCAGGGTTGAATTCGATCTTCTTGGTGGAGCTCATCAGCTTCGAACCCACCGATACGCCCTGCGGCGCGAGGATATAACTCTTTTCGCCGTCCGCATACTGCAGCAGCGCGATGTTGGCAGAACGGTTCGGATCATACTCGATCGCGAGCACTTCCGCTACCACATCCAACTTGTCACGACGGAAATCGATCACGCGATAGAGGCGTTTGTGCCCGCCTCCCCTGCGACGCGATGTGATCCGGCCATATGCATTGCGACCCTTCTTGTGGTGAATGCTTTCGGTCAGTTCCTTCTCCGGACGTTTAGTCGACACTTCCTGCCGGTTCTTCACGAGGAAGCGCTGGCTCGGTGTCAATGGTCTTGTTTCAATCAAAGGCATGGTTTTTCCTCCGGTGGATTCGGTGCTTACTGCATTTCGATGGTATCACCCTGCTTGAGTGTCACGATGGCCTTTTTGGCCGCACTCTTCGCCACACGCTTCCGGTTCATCCGGTTGAGCTTGATCAGGGGTTTGGAATTGAGGATGTTCACACGGGTCACTTTGACCTTGTAAAGCTGCTCAACAGCCTCGGCGACTTCCTTGCGATCGGCATCCGGATACACTTCGAATGTATACTGATTGCTATGGGAAGAGAGGCGGGTCGCCTTCTCCGACAGGATCGACTCCTTCAATACTTTCGCTGGATTGATCATGATTCAGCTCCTTTCACGCGGGCAAGAATCGTGTCCGTACCACGCTCGGAAATGATAATGTTCTGAAACTTTAGCAAATCGGTCGCACTCAGGGTGTCGCTCCCGATCATTTCCACCCGCTCGATATTGCGGGCTGCCAAAACCATCTTGTCGTCGAACTGGTCGTCAACGATCAGAACACGCCCGGCAGGAGCCATCTTTCCCAGAATCGAGTTAAAGGTCTTGGTCTTGGCATCCGCCGATTCAAAACGCTGAATCAACGTAACCTTTCCATCCGATGCACGTTCAAACAAAGCACGCTTGAATGCGAGGTCCTTCATCTTCTGATTGACCTTTTCGGAGAAGTCCCTTGGGCGGGGTCCGAAGATGACACCACCCTTGCGCCAGATCACCGTGCGACGGGATCCCTGACGGGCACCACCTGTTCCCTTTTGCTTGAAGGGTTTCTTCCCTGTTCCACTGACCTCCGAGCGGGTCTTGGTGCATGCATTGCCCTGACGCTGGTTATTGCGAACCGCAAGCAGATACTGACGGAGAGCCTGCAAGCCGGTTTCCCCTTCCAGGACGGGCCACTCAGCAATCTCCTTTTCGGAAACCTCAACACCTTCCGGTGAATATACCTTGAATTTCATTGTCGCTCAATCCTTTCTACTCACGCGGCTTTCGAGGCACCCTTTTTCTTCGCTGTGCGAACCGACAGGATCGAACCATTCGAACCCGGCAAACTGCCCCGCACCAGAATGATGTTCTTTTCCGGAAGCACCTTTACGATGCTCAGGTTTTGAACCGTCCGTTGGACACATCCCATGTGACCCGGCATCTGCTTTCCTTTAAAAATGTGACCCGGAGTCTGCCTCATACCGTAGGAACCACCGCGACGGTGCATCATGTGCCCGTGTGTCGCCGGCTGCCCCGAATAATTGTAACGCTTCATGACGCCCTGAAATCCGTAGCCCTTCGTTACACCAATCACGTCGATGTACTGGCCTTCGCTGAAGCGGTTCGCAGTGAGCACGTCACCGACTTTGTAACCGGCAACGTCTTCCACCCGAAATTCCTTGAGATGAACCAGTGGCTTGGATTCGACATTCTTCAGATGCCCGATTTCCGCCTTGTTCATGCGGCTGGCCTTCTGCTCCCCAAATCCGATCTGAACCGCATTGTATCCGTCCTTTTCCACAGTCTTGACCTGGGTGACGGGACACGGTCCCACTTCGATTACAGTCACAGGCTGCAGACGATTGTCTGCGTCATATACCTGTGTCATCCCTATTTTTTTACCTAATAGTGTAATATTCATAGCTAAGCGGCAGGTGGGTTGCCCCGTTTCGATAAGACCTGCGTTAGACGTGTGATTTTTGAAAAAAGTCCGATTAAAACACCCCCACTCGAGAAATCAAGCAGAGAATACTGAAATTTTAGACATTAATGGTGATTTCGACTCCGGCGGGCAAATTGAGCTTCTTGAGCTCATCCACCGTGACCGATGTAGGCTCGATGATGTCGATCATGCGCTTGTGCGTGCGCATTTCAAACTGATCCATCGACTTCTTGTCAACGTGAGGAGAACGGTTAACCGAATACTTTTCCACCCTTGTCGGGAGGGGAATGGGTCCGGCCACTCGTGCACCCGAGCGCTTGGCAGTCTCCACGATCTCACTCGTGGACTGGTCGATCACCCGGTAATCAAAACCTTTAAGTCTAATCCTGATCCTTGGCTGTTTCATGGCAATGCTTACTTTCCTTTCGACCTTGCGTCGATCACGTTTTGAAGAACACTGGAGGGAACCTGTTCGAAATGGCTCGGCTCCATCGAATAGCTGGCGCGTCCCTTACTGAGAGAGCGGACATCGGTTGCGTAACCGAACATCGTTTCCAGCGGCACAAATGATGTGACAATACAAAGACCCTTCTTGGCGTCCATGCTCTGAATCTGGCCACGGCGACGGTTGATGTCGCCCAAAATGTCGCCCTGATACTCTTCCGGCGAAGTCACCTCAACCTTGACAATTGGCTCAAGCAGAACCGGGTGGGCTTTTTTCATGGCTTCCTTGAATCCGAAGATCCCCGCCATCTTAAACGCCATTTCGGAAGAGTCGACTTCGTGGTATGAACCGTCAATGATGTAGGCTTTGAAATCCACCACTGGGAACCCTGCGAGGACCCCATTGCGAGCGGCCTCATGGATCCCTTCAATCGTCGGTTTGATGTATTCCTTGGGAATCACACCACCCACGATCTGGTTGATCACTTCTACGCCCTTGCCCTTTTCATTCGGCTCGATCCGGATAACGGCATGACCATACTGACCACGACCACCCGACTGGCGAACAAACTTTCCTTCCGCCTCGCCCTGCTGGGTAATCGTCTCGCGATAAGCGATCTGCGGCTTGCCGGCGTCGGCTTCCACCTTGAACTCACGGAACAGACGGTCGCGGATAATTTCCAGGTGCAATTCACCCATACCGGCGATGATCGTCTGCCCGGTTTCCTGGTTCGAACTGACCGTAAAGGTCGGATCTTCTTCAGCCAAACGCTGCAGACCCAACGACATCTTTTCAGAGTCGGCTTTGGTCTTCGGCTCAATCGAGAGCGAGATCACTGGTTCCGGGAAGGATGGCGGCTCCAGCCGAACATCAAAATCCTTGTCACAAAGCGTGTCGCCGGTGACCACTTCCTTGACACCAATAACCGCGCAGATGTCGCCGGAGAAAATTTCGTCCACGTCCTGACGGCTGTCCGCCTTCATCAACATGAGGCGGCTCACACGTTCGGATTTGCGCGTCCGTGGATTATAAAGGATGGTTCCCTTCTTGAGGTGTCCACTGTAAAGACGGAAGAACACGAGCTTACCAACGTAGGGATC
>JAFGAQ010000329.1 GCA_016933595.1 Opitutales bacterium
CCCCCCCCTCGCGCTCGAGTGGAACGCCGGAGGCCCCGGCTTCAGCCGTGGCGCTCTTCTATAGCGGCGGCGAGGTCTCAAGATTCAGGAAAGAGGAGGACGGTCCTGATCATGAGCGTAGTCGAATGGCTAAAGCCGCCCACTCCATACGCCGTTCTACGCCACAGCACACGATCAAGCCCCCTCGCGCTCGAGTGAAACGCCGGAGGCCATGGCTTCAGCCGTGGCACTTTCTTTTGACCGCCGCGGCAGGAATTGATGCGTAGGTGGAAGAAGACGATCTTGATCATGAGCCGGCCGAACGACTGAAGTCGCCCACTCCGGTGGTGCTTTCGCATGAAATGAGGGCTTTCTCCTATCGCTGAAGCCGAAGTCAAGATTCGGAGGTATCCTGAAGGGCCTTGCGCATGTCACCCGAATAAAGGGACGGGCGGAACACACGTTTCACCATTGGAATGAAGCCCTTTTCCACCATTTCGACATCGTGTTCGGCTTCCTGAAGCGCATTCTCCCAACCCAGCGCGAAGCCGGGGGCACGCTCGGTCATCAAGCGGACCGCACGTTCATAGGTGTGGAGCATCCGGAGTTCGGCACGCCCGGGTTTCTGCATGAGGGTGGAATTCGTGATACGGAGGTTTTCGTTGAGTTTGCGAGCTTCCTCCAGTTCGGCTTTGATGGTTTCATTCCCCTTGGCGAGAATCTCCATTTGGGTGTGGAGGTGCGAACGCAGCTTGCTCACTTCAAATGCTGACTCACGGATACGTTCCCGCAGCTCACGTCCGCGCGACATCGCCTGGATCAAGACAAACACCGCGATCAACAGACCGAGCGAGAGCCCCCAGACAAACGGATGCGAAACCACAGCTATCAAAGTATCCATAGGTCAGAAATCTCGCAGAATCCCGTCAAATACTCAAGCCTAACCTGATAGTAATACGAACCACCCAGTGCGCCTGAAGACCCAGCGTCATAGGTTAGTCGCGGGACTGCGATTGTGTCTATTTCGATGACGATCCCGATTTAGATTTGGATTGTTGCTTCGTCAACAAGATGCTCACCTCTGGACAAATCATCCCGGAAAAACCGCCAGAGAGTGGCCCACGAACACTCAGCCAATATCAATTCTGGGCGGCTTTCTCGGCCGCCTCGCGGGTCGCTTCTTCCTTGGCCATCTGCTGGATCGCCCGCTCAAGTTGGTAGGACTTCACCCGCAGAAAGTGTACCAAGGCGTTGTGAATCATGTCTTCGACCTCTTCCTGACTGTAGTGCGCGAGGATGCTCAGCTTCTTGAAAACAACGGGATCAATCAGAATCTGATTATCCGGCGCACTTTCATTCTCCTCCTGCGTTTCTTCAGGAGCCTCCGCCGGCTCAACTTCCGTTTCCTTTATGTATTTGGTGCCCGAAAGAAGCGCCTTCTGGATGTCGTTGATCGTAAGCTTAACCTTGGCCATGTTTCCTCACAAGTTCGTTGGCGAATTCCTTATAATCCTCTGCTCCCCGGCTGTCGGGCGCATACTCAAATACTGTCTGATTGAAAGCCGCTGATTCCATCAAAGCAATGTCCTGCCGAATGAAGGTGTTGAACATCTTGCCCTCAAAGTCCCGGTTGGTGGAAAGATTGGTGATCACCGCCTGACTGAACTTGGTGCGGTGAACCAGCTTTACAAACAGAATCCCGGACAACTCGAGAAGCGGATTCATGCGCTTCTTCACTTTCTCGGAGGTCAACATGATCCGGTCGAGCCCGATGAAGGCAAAATTCTCAGCCTGCATAGGCACGATAAAATACTGGGCTGCCACCAAAGAATTCGTGCTTAGCGTGCTGAGACTGGGAGGGCAATCGATCAGCACGAAATCGTATTCACTATCAATCCGATCCACCTGTTCCTTGAGCACATACTCGCGGCCCGGTTCATTG
This sequence comes from Opitutales bacterium, assembly GCA_016933595.1. Taxonomy (GTDB): domain Bacteria; phylum Verrucomicrobiota; class Verrucomicrobiia; order Opitutales; family JAFGAQ01; genus JAFGAQ01. Next base: position 1,922 of record JAFGAQ010000329.1, read on the forward strand.
TTCAACTGAAACTCGACATCCAGCAAACGATCCGTCGACGGCAGCAGGCTCATCGCGCCAACCGGAACAATCGCATCCCGGATCGGACAACGCCCCAGCAACACATCCCCCACACTCAACATTTCAGGTTTTCCATGATGCCCACTGGCATCCACTCCAAATGCCGAAGACAAGTTACACTGGCTGTCAAAATCGATCAGGAGCACACGCTTGCCCATCAACGAAAGAGCCGCGCCAAGGTTCAGCGCAGTCGTTGTCTTTCCTGTACCGCCTTTGTTGTTGATGATCGAAAATACCAATGCCATAGCAGCGAAACAAAACTGTCCTGTTACCATCGGGATCACCCATTTCAGCCGGAATGCGAAGGGGTAATCATCCAACGTTAAACATTAGTTAAACTTGCGTTTTAGATCCAAGCTTTGACTCCGCAACCTGTTGATTGGCGCAGAATTGGAACTTGAAGTTGACAAAACCCTAGGCCCGACAGATTCCCCCTGTCAATGATGGTTTTGGTGAAACTGATCGATTCCCGATCCTTCGCGATGGTATTGCGTTAAACCAAATCCGAAAAGTCATTTCAGGACTCCGCTTCGACTGGGATCCGGGTGGAAAAAACCTTCGAATGACGCTCGGCAATGCCCCACCAGTCCGAGCGTAGCGTTCCTTCCTCAAGCTCATGGATAAGCCTGGCCCCGTCGGAATCCAGGACCCTCACAAACACCTCCAAAACCATCGCACCGCTTCCCGGCGCAGGCGATCCCCTCAATCCAATTTGCCAACCCGAACCCAAACGGGAGGCTTCCGATGGAAAGAGAAGTCTCATGGAGCCATCGGTCGGGTCCCGACCCCAAAGGCGAACACCGAAGTCGATGACATTCAGGCCCATCACATGTTCAATGTCGGGAGTCTCCGGGTAAAGCGAAGCGGACAATACAGGATCCTCGAGATCGTAAGCGGCCCGGAAAGTCTCCTCCACATTCGCGCTTCCACGCATCAGGCAATACGCCATTCTGGCATCCGGGCCCGATCCCAACGTCATCCGGCAAAGATACCACGAAAAAGCGCCCACGCCAGGCCCGGTGCCCTTCAATGCGGGTTCCGTCGCCGACCCCTGGCCCATCGCCATCCATACCCCCCCGGTCCGTCCCCATCGTTCATCCGTGAATCCGCGCCCCCAAGTCACAGCAGACCCGATTTGCCTATCGTCTGGCTTGAGCATCCCACCTGCCTCAACCCCCCAAGACGAAGGAACCCACCCTTCTTCGGGAATCCTGGTCGAAAAATTCATCCGGTTTCCAGAAGGCCGGACGAGAGACTGCGCATCGATTGTCAAACGATCCAACATCCGCCATGCATCACTTTCAATGCCGGACGCTGCAACGGTCCGGGATCCTCCTTGCACAAGGCGGTTGACGCTCCAGATAATGGCTACCATCAACACACTCCCGAGCGCAACCGCCACCACCCATTCAATCAAGGTGAAATTCCTCTCCAAGCGCTTTGGAAACAATTCCATAAGCCTACCTCCGGACGACCAACCTTTCATGCAGTTCCCGTCGAACAGACTCAGGATGCTCCATCCATCCCCCATTCGGGGAAGGAGTCCGGTATGGCCAGAAAATCCGCACATCAATTGCCCACGCAAGATGATCCGATCCCACCGGATCGGATTCCGCATACTCTCGAAGCTCGACATAATAGTATTGTTCGTTCGGAGGCACCTGTCCGCCGGACAGCACATCAACACGCCCGGTATCACGGTCCCCAACCCATGCCCAGACCCTACCGTTCTCAAGCGATTCAACCATCGATTCGGCCCGCCCACCCGCCATCAAAGCGCGCAATTCGCAGTCAACCGCAGCCACTATCGCGAAAGCCTTGCGGGTATCCGAACGTTCTTTTGCCCAATGCCCAAGGGTTCCTGCCATATAAACCAACGTCAACCCAGCCGCCAAACTCATACCCGCAGCGATTACCACTTCGAGTATCGTGAAGCCGGACGCAATCCGGTTTTTGTGAACCAATCCATCCGCCAAACACTTCATGACTGAATTAATCTGGATAGACACACGTTCCATTTTTCAATACCCGCACACACCTCGCATCATCCGGCTCACCCCAGATCCAATCCCCATCCGCCGTATCCGATCGGGTTGAAAAGCAAACCAGAGCAGTCGACTCAAGTCCACCATCCGGCTCGTATTCAACGTAGGCCCACAAGCACTGCATCCCCTCTTCCGGACCCGGCATCACCGCATATCCCGAAAACAGAGAGCCTTTCCCGCGACCGGACCACTGGGACCCCGGGAAAGATGCATCACTTTCGGGTGGGACAACATACCACTCCCCGGGCAGCGTGCCGGAATTCCTGATCGAGACCCACTCACCGCCCTCTTTCTTAAAAACCCCGACTTTTTTCCACTGGAGTTTCCGTTGACCCGAATCCGCCACTACAGCCAACCGCACCGGAAAACCGGAACCCATTTCCATTTCGGAAGCCACGGAAGATTCCGCAATCCACCACCGAACAACCGCTTCACCCATGACCCGGCCACCGCTGGGGGCCGGCAGCATGATCCCGATTAGCCCGACCACACATACCATCAAACCCAACACCACCATGATCTCGGGCAAGGTCATACTCCGCAGGCGCAATTCCGTTGTTCGAATACCCCAAAACAGCGGTTGATTGCGCAGGTGGAATCGCGTTTTCACTCCCATGTGCGGACCTCCCTGCCCGATTCGCCCGGGTCTGCCGCGGCTACCATACCCAAACTTCCCCTGAAATCATAGTCGGCCACCCGGACCTTGCCGTCCCCATCCCCATCCACCAGCACATGAATCACCCGATATCCCAATGCATCCACCAGAGCCGAATCGGGGTCTGCCGGGTTTTCGAAATCCCGATCAGCGAACTGAATGAACCGAATCCGGCGCGGGTTGACCGCAGCATCCCGTCCTTCCAGAATGGAGACCAATCGCTGCCCCTGTCCCCCTTCATGGAGGGCAACACAACTGTCCGCTCCCGGCTCGCCCACCGGATAGTAACCATACTCGAGCCGAAACGCCTCCATAGCACCCATCCACTGGGCAAAACGGGTCTTACTGACCGATGCCAGAGCGGCTGTCCGCGCACTCCCGATAGCGGACAAGAGGATGCTTCCGAGAATCGAAAGCACCGCGATAACCGTTATCACTTCAATCAGAGAAAACGAGCGGGGCTTGCCACAATTGGCAAGGCCGCATGGAAGCGTTTTCCCGCAGTCCGGTTTCCGGCGCAACCTAAACCTAAGATCATCCACCTTAGCCATTGTTCAGCCTCCGG
>JAFGAQ010000045.1 GCA_016933595.1 Opitutales bacterium
CGTTCAATCGGTTGCGGATGAGCGGGGACGCTCATCCCTACCCACAACAGCCAATCTCACGGGAACGGGTTGCCACGAAATCTGGAAATCCCCGAACCCAGGTAGGGCGAGGCGTCCCCACCGAGCCGCTCTTCACTCTGCCTCTCCGCGGCTCAGCGTGAGAACATCTTCTTCTTCAATCCAACAACGCCGGTTCGGAACGCTTACGTGTCCCGCTACGGAAGACCTCCGTGTCCTATGGGATCTTTGTGGCTAAGATTCTTTTTCCAATCCGAGAATCCGGGAGACGGAAATCTCACGATCTCCGCTACGAATCGAGGAACCTGACAATCTTCATTGGAGTCTTCCTGTCTTGCGTGTCCCCCATAGCTCGAAGAGCGACGGGGGAAGTGCAGACGCTGCATGCAGCGTCAAATGGGCGTGAATCATGTCTCTATTTCCGACCCCAACGACCTACAAATGCGGGCTTGATCATGAGCTTGGTCGAATGAATGAAGCCGTCGCATCCGGAAATCGCCAGCTTCATCGATCCGCCAGTATGATACGCTCATCCATGAAATACCATTTGACCTGAGTTCATCTTCGTGGGTTACCCAACTGGACTTGTGTATTCCGGGACACACACGCGATTTCCCTGCTTCTTCGTTACAAGCAAAGTTCCTGTTATGATCTATCGACACTTGGCATATTTGTCCCTGTTTGGGTACGGCACCCTCACAATACCGGTCATTGCAGCACCCAATGCGGATCATCCGCCCCTGTTACACGAAACCAACGGAGTCTATGATTTCTCATGGGGATCTTCCGGGCTCGATTGGCCGCAAAAGTTATTCTACGAGCACGTCCCGATGTTGAACGACCACCATCTGGCCGAGATGCAGGTGATCGCAGACGCGCATGAAGCCGAAGGTAAGATCGCGATGTTTGGCGGAGTTTATTGGGGATACGAATACGGTTCTGCAATCGGGGGAGATCCCGAGCAGAATCTTCCCAACAACAGTGATATTCCGAATCCAATAAAGAGCCGTGGTTTTTATTAAGTATTGTTGCTGCGATTGACAGCCCAAGGGCGGTGCGCTACTTCCTTGCAGGTATATGGAAATGCCGATTTCCCAGTCATGGTTTGCGCGCGCCACAAAGGTGATTCCCGGAGGGGTCTATGGACACACCAGCCCGGCGGCCAGTCTGCCCCTGCGCTTTCCCCTCTATGCGGAATACGGAGAAGGATGCCACTATACCGATCCGGATGGGAACCGCTACCTTGACTTCCTCTGCGCCTATGGCCCGGTGATCCTGGGTTACCATCATCCCGAGGTCGAGAAAGCCGCTGCGGAGGCAAGAAGCAAGGGGCTGGTGTTCAACCATCCCACGCCGGTCATGGTTGAACTCGCTGAGCTGCTCACCCGGCGTGTTGGTTTCGCGTCCTGGACGGTGTTTGGGAAGAACGGCTCAGACATGACGACGTGGGCGATTCAGGTGGCGCGCCAACATACCGGCCGCAAGAAGATTCTGGCTATTAAGGGAGCCTACCATGGTGTCGACGCATGGACCAATCCCTCTCCGGGTGGTATCATTGAGGAAGACCGTATCCACATCCACCGCTTCGCGTGGAACGACATCGACGCTTTCCGGGGTATGGTCCGCAACTTCAAGGATCAAATCGCTGCGATCATTCTCACTCCCTTTCATCATCCGGCATTTGGCGGCAACCAGCTCCCCGCCCCCGGCTTTTTCGAAGCTATCCAGGAGACCTGTTCCAAGGAAGGCATCGTGGTCATTCTCGACGACATTCGCGCGGGATTCCGGCTCCATGCAAATGGCAGCCACTGTGTTTTTCCAATCCAGCCGGATATCGCATGCTACTGCAAAGCGATCGGAAACGGTTACGCGATCTCAGCCGCAGCCGGGACCGAACGGATGAGACAAGCCGCCGGACAGGTGTTTCTGACCGGCAGCTATTGGAATGATCCGGTTGCGATGGCCGCAGCCAAAACCTGCCTCGAAGTCATCGCCCGCGATCGTGTTCCGGAAAAACTGGAAAAACTGGGTTCACAACTGCTCGAAGGCTTGGAAAGAGCCGGAAAGGACATTGGGCATCCGTTGAAAGGCACCCCGCCCGCCGCCACTCCCTATATCGTATTCGATGGGGATGCCGACTTGCGAAAAATGCAGCGTTTTTCCGGACTCTGTTCGGAACGTGGTGTTATCTTCCACCCACACCACAACTGGTTCATGAGCGCCGCCCATACTCCGGATGTCGTCGAACATGCGATCGAGGTTGGGCGGGAAGCGCTGAAACACATCAACGATGCCTGATTCAGCGCCCCAATCCGGTTTGGAACCTGCCTTTCCTCCATCCCGCGACCGATTGGCCGGGATCGGCGAGGACTACGATGTCGTGGTGATCGGCGGCGGACTCGCAGGTCTCACGGGAGCCAAGCGAGTTGCGGACTCGGGACATAAGGTTCTGCTTTTGGAATACCACAGCCAGTTGGGTGGACTCGCCACCTGGTTTAACCGCAAAGGCGGGCATGTTTTTGATGTATCGCTCCACGGGTTCCCGGTGGGGATGGTCAAAAGCTGCCGACGATACTGGGGCAGCGGGCTCGCGGATTCGATCGTGCAACTCAAGGACATGCGGTTCTCGAATCCTCAGTTTTCGCTGTCCACCACCTTCGATCAACGCGACTACACCCGTATCCTGACAGAAAGAGGTTCCGATAAGTCCCAAGTCGAAGCGTTTTTTGAGGCCCTGAAGGATCCGGAATTGCTCAACAGCCGGTTTCCGACAGCCGCCGCATTCATCGACCACTATTTTCCCGGTCGCAATGATGTGCTGCGCCTCCTGTTTGAACCCATCGCTTACGCAAATGGATCACGCGAAGAAGATCCTCCCGCGTCGTTCGCGATTGTGTTCGGAAACTTCATGCGTCAGGGCATCTTTACCTTCCAAGGCGGCACCGATGTTATGATCCACAAGATGACCGCGATCTTACGGGATCTCGGTGTGGATATCCGGACAAGGGTGCGCGTGGACAGGATTCTCACGGTAGCTTCATCGCCCGGCGGTAGGCGGCAGGTAACCGGTGTAATCGCAAACGGCAGAACAATCCCCTGCCGGGCCGTCCTTTCTAACAGCAACCTCAAGTCCACGGTTTTCAGCCTGCTGGACTCCCATCAAGGCGTGGATCCTTTGTTCATCGAAGCGAGCGAAGCGGTCCGCTTGAACTCCAGCTCCTGTCAGGTCTACATGGGTATCCGAAAAGGAGAAAGCATCTCCGGAACAGGGGACCTGCTCTTCACCTCGAAGGATCCTGAATTCCGTTCAGAATTGCTCCTGAAACCGGACACCAGCAGCCGAACCTTCTCCTTCTATCATCCGGGCATCCGGCCACGCCCCGATGGTGAAGCCCGGTATTCCATCGTTGCATCCACCAATGCGCGATGGGAAGACTGGGAGGACCTCGACCGCGCAACCTACCGGAAACGCAAAAGCGAGTTGATCGAAGCAACACTTCAAGCTATCGAAACCCATATTCCGGGAGTCGGCGAGATCGTCGATCATGTGGAAGCCGCCACTCCGAGAACCATTGAACGCTACACCCTGCACCGGGATGGAGCTTCTTTCGGAACAAGGCCCGATGGGCTCGCGGTGTCTCAGGCATTGCCCAACCACATTTCCGGACTCTTTCATGCCGGATCAGTCGGCATCATCATGTCGGGCTGGCTGGGAACCATCAACTATGGGGTCCTCACGGCCGACCGTATCGATCAATACCTGGTCGGCACGCATCCGCGACAATAGTTTCGGGAGTCGGTTGCATTGGGAAGAAATCCGGCATAGCTTTGGAGTGTTTGTGTTTTCTCCACCTTTTTGAAGGGGTCGCTTCCGAACCCCTCACATGATTTGTTTTCTTCCGAACGCGCCATGGATGCTCCCACGGTGCCCTGATCAAATCCAACCCTCACTCGTATGAAGCTACACCATGCTGTATTGTGGCGTTCTGGCATTAGACGGATTTCACGTCTGTTTACCGGAATCCTGTGTATCCTCCTTCCAAGCTTCGCTGCTCACGCGCAGGATGAAGCTTTCAAGATTGGTGAGACTCCGCCCATGCAGGACGTCTTTACCAAGGTCAACCTGACGGAACCTTACGACATCATCGAAGGATTCACCCTTTTTCCGTCACTCTCCAGTCCCGACCTTTTCTATTACTACCCAAAGCCGCGGGTCGCCCGGACAAAGGAAGGCCGATTGGTGTTCAGGCTGTTGAGCTATGCAATGGCCGAAAACCGCAATCAGGTCGGCAGCGCGGATGTAGCCGGAGGTTACCTTCAGTTTGATGTGACGATGAGCCCGACCCCGGCAGAAGAAGAAGCCATCAAAAAGGCGCTGCTCAACCCGCCTAAACGTTTTAAAAGCAACAAACTGGCAGCATTGAAAGACAGTGTTGTCCGACCGGTTAGAACCGCGAGTGGGGAGTCCAACAAAACCTTTGCCGCCCACCCATACCTCCAGTTGTTCGGAGCCAACGCCCGGCCGAAACTCGAAAACGTGCGGCTTGCACCTATCCCTATCCACAACCTCAAGGCGATGGCCCGGATCCCGGGAGTGCTCGAATCCGACCAGTCCGAAACCGAGTGGTTCGATGCGAACGGGGATGCCAGCGGCACCACCACCTTCGCGATCAACCTGTCGAGTCCGCAGGCCATAGCCCTCTATCAAGCCATCGAAAACCCGGCTGCGGTCGAACCGTTCAATGTATATTTTACAGGGGACCTCGGCGGATACATCAAATGCAAAGCAAAGCTCACCGTAAAAACATCGGAGATATTCAGTTACCTGCAGGAACAACAGGGCTCCTCCAAAAAGACCGAACGCCCTGGATCCAGAGGAGTCTCGTTATTTGGGATCGTTGACATCGGGGGGCGCGAATCAAAAAGCACTCAAGTCGAACAGCAAACCAACGATATCGACATCTCCCACCTGATGAAGAGCTCGATCCGGATTGAAGGCGATCTTCAAGGCTACGATCAGGCGTTGATGAGCATCGCCAAGTATGCGCTGGACCAGGCCATGGTGCGGTTCGGGAATCCGATTCCCATTGAAGACCTCATGGATCCTAAAAAAGAGCTTAAAGATCCCGCTCTCCCGCCGGGAGCACCTGCGGGAAATAAGTATATGTGGGCCTACCTCGGATGGAAAACCCATGGGATCATCGGTCAAGGCAGAGACAAAGGGCGCTCCGCATATTACGGATACTACGACGAAAAGACCCTGAATCGTGCCAATAGCGCAAGCTTTGAGGTCGACCTGGATAAGCAAATCGCGGTTTCCTGGCAATTCTCGCCCAGCACATCGATCTTTGATGACACCATCATATCCGAGATTCAAAAACACAAACAACAGTATGCGCAAAAGATGGCGCTGAATGATCCCTTCTTTGAAAAACTTGACATCACCTACGCTGCCAACCTCGACTTCGCGGGTGGACCATTCAACAAAGTGGTCTTCAACGATACCTTCCGGCTCAAAAATGGATCCGGATACAGCATCCCCGGGCTCCTTCTCGAGAGTGAAGATAACCTTGATCAGGAAGGGAACCTGATCGGAGCAAGGCCACCGCAAAACCTTCGTTTCTCGGGGCTCCTTCAAGGCAATCTGTATCAGGGAGATGACACAAAGGGGACCTTCAGTATCCTGAATGCCTCTGCACGCAGAGCGGCTCTGCGCGAGGGGAAATGGCCCATGTTCCCGGATGGAACCCAAGTCAAGGGGGTGACCCATCGATGGAGCTACCGGGTCTACTTCCGTCCGAGCACGCGCGACATTGACTTCCCGCCCTATTGGGATTCGCCTGAGTTTGTGAACTCGGAAACCGTCCTCACAGCAACCCTCCCACCAAAAGTTGCAGTGATCACCGTCAGCCCAATGGGATTGGGCAGCAACGTGAACGGCGCATTGGTCAAGATACGATACAAGGGCAGCCTGTCCCATCGAAGCGAAAAAACCGCCGAAACCATCAAATCATGCAAGATCCGACCGAATGGTCCGGACAAACGGCTCTATTTCTTCGATGATGAGCCCCAACCGAATCTACCATTCGACTACAGCTATACCCTGTATTATACAACGGGAAAGACCCACGAGCAACCCTGGCAGTCGACCGAGGGGGGGCTTATGGTCGTTTCCGATCCGAATGCCGTTGGCATCGAATCCGAAGCACTGACACCGGTATTCGACGACAACTTCTGATCAAGAGACTCGTAGTGTCATCCACCCATCCAAGCGGCAATCGGATGGGTGGATATTTGCGGCCACGCAATGTCGCATCGATCGCATCCGTTTGCCGCTAGTTTCCGTCTTGAGCCGCAGCACTCAAATCCATGAACCCATGAAAGCGTCTTCTTTCCTCATACGGATATCCGGTATCGTCATGGTTCTCGTCTCGATCACCGCCATCCTCACGGGTGCCGATACAATCAAAACACACGGATCCGGATTGTCGAAGAAAGCGGTCGAGGGGAAGAAAATCACCGTGGCCACCCCAACAATCCGAAAGCAAATCGCGACGCCTGTCATCCGGAAACCGGAAGCCCCATTGCTTTACAAGTTCACACGCGGAGGCCCGGTGATCAGCACGGATCCCTACTTCACCGCCCATATTGGTGAACACCGGGTATTCCGGGATGCCCTCGATTCAACGCTGGCATACTACGAGCCGGTCATCAGCATCGGGTCCAGAATTGGGAATGCCCTGGGCGAAGGGCTTCCTGACCCGCTCGCCTCCCGATTGTACGGAGTCCTGTTTGTGTATCATAACTTCGACAACCCGAATCCGGTCAAATGGGGACAAATCAAAATCGTTGTTTCCGCCAAACGACCCGACAACGTTTCCCTCGAAGCAGTGCAATCGCTGTGGAAGAACGTGGTGAAGCTTCGACCGATTCCCATTGTACCCGACCCGAAAGGACCCGAATTGTCGATTCGCTATCCATCCACCGTAAACGTGAGGCTCTCGAAAACAGTGGAAAACAACGCATCCGAAGATGGCATGCAATGGGTCTTTCAAAGCTCTGACCAACCCACCCCTCAGAATCTATCGGCACGGGATGACAACGACATGCTCAACGAATCCGAAACCCGATCCTTGCTTCAGGTCGTTTCGCAAGTCGAAATCCCGGGATTTGAAGCCCAGCTTAAACTGAGACTCTCCTACCCGGCATGGAAGGTCGTCTCGCCCATTCCTTTGCGAAAACCTATTGTGATCCGGCATGCCATGCTCTCCCTGCCAAAGCGCTCCGGATCCATTCCGGCGCCCACCCCTCCACCGGAAACCATGCACACTACCCGGCTTAAGACAGTCAAGCCGCTGAACTTCCAAACCAACACGATCCGGACGGTTTCAGTGCTCAAGCCATTGCGTCCAATCTGGATAGGTGAGCAGAAACCCAAGGCCGGACTGGAATACGCGTTTCAGGAAGACCTCCAGCTTCGCTTTGCTGTGCCGCTATCGATCACCGCATCCTCCACACCCGACTACGATTACTACTTCCTATCGGGCAGCGGACGGTGGGGAGGTCCCCATCTCGATTTTGACCCAAATGCACCCATTCCTCAGCGGCCGGTCGAAGTCACCCATATGGAGGCGTGGGAGGGTTACTGGTTTGAAACCCATTTCCAAGGAGAACGAACCGTTTGGGTGGCTCCCCGGCGTTTTGGACTGCGTTGGACCAGTGATGCAGGCATGAAACCATCCCTGCATTTCTCGATACAGAATCAGCCAAACGCGAAGATCCGGTCCGTTCTGGTTTACGACCTCTACCCCGAACCATCCGAAAGCGATCTGGGAACAATCGCGAAACGCCTATCGGATGAAACGGGAGAATCCATCCGATACCTTCCCTTAACCGACCTCATGGACTTCGGAAACCTGAAGCTCACCACAATTGATCCGTTATTGGAGGATCTCCTTGAGTCCAGCCAGATCACCCTCAGGAGCCTCAACCCCGATGGATTATCCGAACCATGGATCCGGCTCGAGGTCGATGCGGAATGGAACAATTGGGCAGACTTCACCTTGTTCATGCGCAAGGCAAACCTCGGAGAATGGGAAATCGGATTTCGCGGAGCCCTACCCCACGACCGACGCTCATTCTCCCTGTCCGGAAATCTTCTCAGGTGTCAGGGTGCCCCTCTTTTTCTGAGCGAAGCAAAAGTGATGGAAGATCGCAAAGTCTCGCTCCAATACATGAACTTCGGATTTATCCCCTACCGCATCAAAGGACTCAAACTGAGCCATTCCACAATGGATTCGGATGGAGTCCCTTATCTCCTTGCCCTTCATGCAAACCCGATAGTGGTATCACCCGGTTACGGCGTGAACCCAACCGACGGAGAGGCCTCCATTCCCGAGCCGCTTGTCGTCGAGCTTCCGAAAGATGCCCCACCCCTCGACGATCCCATTCAGGCTGAGGTCCTACCGGAATGGATTGAAGAGGACGCTGAAAGCACCCTTTCTTTGGATGAGGATGTTTCGTTTTCATACCTCCGCTCACTGTGCTACCGCTATGTCGGCGATTCCGAAATCATCGACATTCCGGTTGCGGCAAACGAGGATGCAAACTGGCTGAGCATCGACGAGGTCCGTATCGTCGCCAGGTTTCAGGGATATGTCTACGCCCTGAAGCTTTCGCCCGGGCAGGATAACATGCTGAGGGTCCGGCGCATTCCCCGTGAGGGGGTCTTTGCGGATGCATCCGGTGCGGCAGAGGCCGATACCATCGAATACCGCATTATGGGAACCTTGAAGGACGGAAAGCCTTTCACGCATCCTGCACTGCCCGATCAATGGTTGAACGGGTCCATCCACGGGTTCCTGTTGGATCTTCCACCACCCGCACCTTCATCTCCAGAATGATGGAGCCAAAACCTCATTCAATCCAGCCGCATCGGGATCTCATCCAAGACACCTTCAGAGCGTTGCGTCCTCCTCCATTCGAGTGAGGCACTTGTCAATCAGGTCATCCCACTTTTTCTGATCCGGGTCTTCAGCAAAAAGGATGTCCTGCTTCACGTGAGGTGAGTTCATCCTCCTCTCTTTGAACTTACGGTAGTTCTTGCTTGACTGAAGGTTCTTGATCAGAAGCAAAAGCGCCGAGTTCTCAGCATCTGAATCCTTGTTCATGGTGTACCATCCATTATCGGCAGTTTTTGTTCTTGTTTAGCAAAGGATTCCAATAAACAGCTTTTTCAGAAGCTAAGCCCTTTTCCGTTAGTCAGATAGATGAGGAACATCGGAAGCAGTTCAATATCAGGTTTTTACATTTACAAATAATACCTTCGTTCCATCTATTCGAGTGACCCTGTCGCCTTGGATCCATTCTCAAGCTGAGATAAGCATGATTAATTGAAATCGAAGACTCATTAGAGATTCTTCTTGTGTTCGGAGTTCCCGGCGCACTAAAACTTCAAGCGACAAAACGACCGGTATCCGCATCGTGCGACCGGTCCGCAAAAGCCATGAAAGAACCTTCCATGCATATGGTTGTCGGGTGTTCATCTTGCTCACATGATGGATGCCCGCTCTCGAACCCGGATTCGGACACTTGCCCGCAAGGCAATCAGGTCCTAACGGGGTGGCGCTTCTCAATGGCATGTGCCTTGATCTTTCTTCTTCCAATTCTACTGGCAATCGCAGGTTCGGTTGCCTTGTCCGGCCATTCGGGTATGGAACTGCTCGGTGGGGTTTCCGGATTCTTTCTCGGGTTTGGCCTTACATGCTGGCTGACCCGGATCTGCGCCATCAGTGCCTGATACAAAAACTGCTGCCATGAGCGTTGCCATTCTCAAGGATAGCCGGAAGCTCAGTTTCCGGAAGGGTATCCATCCAGCCGACCGTGAGGAACTCTCACGCGATCAGGCGATCGAAGTTCTTCCGACCCCCGAGGTTGTGCGCATTCCGCTGCTCCAGCACCTGGGAGCTCCATCCAAGGTATGCATCGAAGCCCGGGCCGAAGTCCGGATGGGACAGCGGATAGCCGAAGCATCTCCCGGGCTGTCTGCCAACATCCACGCGTCGGTGGACGGAAAAACGGCCCGGGAAGGACTGGTTACACTTCCCAACGGCCGGCGAGTCGCCACCCTTCCAATAAAAAGCAATCCCGAACAAGGGTTGGAGGGAGAGGCGCTCAAGGAAGTCTATTTGGGTGGCAATTGGTCATTTGACCCGGAATGCCTCGATCCTGCGGACATTGCCAGATCCACGCTGGAGGCTGGAATCGTAGGAATGGGCGGAGCAGCGTTCCCAACCCACATCAAGCTGGCAAAAAACGAGAAGAAACCGATCGCGGACATACTGGTCAACGGCTGCGAATGCGAACCCTACCTGACGGCTGACCACCGGCTGATGATTGAATCGCCCGACTCCGTCATAGCGGGATCGCTGATGGTGCAACGCGCAACGGGAGCCAAACACGTATCGATCTGCATCGAGGACAACAAACCCAAGGCCATTGAAGCGATCCGCCAGGCGATCGGGGATCGTGATATCGACATCAAGGTGATGAAGTCGAAATACCCGCAAGGCAGTGAAAAGGCACTCACTGTGGCGGCTTTGGGACGGGCTGTTCCGACGGGCGGGCTTCCGTTGGATGTCGGAGTGGTCGTGGTGAATGTTGGAACGGCGGCATCGGTTGCCCGTACGGTGCTTCGCGGAATGCCCCTCACCCACCGGATTGTAACGGTTACCGGAGAAGGTATCGTGCAACCCAAAAACCTTCTGGTGCCGATTGGAACGGATTTCAAAACACTCATCGACGCATGTGGCGGGCTCCGTGAAGACGTCGACATCGCCCGCATCATAGCTGGTGGCCCAATGATGGGATTTGCGATCACCGATCTCGATACCCCGGTCACCAAAGGGACAAGCGGGATCACAGTGTTGACCGCGGAATCCATCCGGCGGGAGCAGGCAACTGCCTGCGTGCGCTGCGGGATGTGTGTGGATGTATGTCCTTTGGATCTGGTTCCCACCAAACTCGCATTGGCCGCCCGCCATCAAAACGTGGAACTGCTCAACCGCTATCACATTGATGCCTGCATGGAGTGCGGTTGTTGCGCCTATCAATGCCCGGCCGGCATTCCGTTGGTGCAACTCATCCGAAGCGGAAAAATCCTCAAACGTAACCGCAAATAGCCCATCCAAGCGGTTTTTGCAGCGGCATCTTCTTTCAGTAGACTCAGGCAGCAATCCATCTGACACAGAAACATGGCACTCTCAGTTGCATCGTCTCCCCACTTTTCACGCAAAGCGAATGGAACCCGATCCATGATGCTGGATGTGATCATCGCGCTATCGCCCGTAATCGTTGCGTCCATCTGGATCTTCAGTTGGTATGCGGTTGTCCAGGTCGGCCTGTGCGTTCTGACCAGTCTGGCCACCGAAAGCATCTGGCAGAAACTATCCAATAGGCCGGGTTCGGTCTTGGATGGATCGGGAGCAGTGACCGGTATCATTTTGGGGCTTTCGTTGCCATGGAGCGCACCATGGTATGTGCCCGTCATCGGGTCCGCAGTGGCCATCATTCTCGGAAAAATGGTGTTTGGCGGACTGGGCATGAACCTGTTCAATCCGGCCATGGTGGGTCGCGCCTTTATCATGCTCAGTTTCGCAGGTGCGCTGGGTGCCAGCGCCTATGTCTACCCGGATGCTCCGATGGCCGTGCTCACGCAAGCGACTCCGTTGAGTGCCGCCAAATCATCCGCCACACTCTCGGGATTTCCCGATATCTGGGCCTTGTTCATGGGCAACCGGAACGGTTCGCTGGGAGAAACCAGCGCGTTGGCGATTCTGATTGGCGGGATATTCCTGTGCATCCGGCGCACGGCTTCGTGGCAGCTCCCCGTCGGCGTTGTTGTGGGATGTGCGGTGACATCCGGGTTGTTTCAGATACTGGGATTGTCCAACCTCACCATCCTCCAACACCTTCTCGGCGGGTCCTTGTTGTTCGGGGCATTTTTCATCGCGACCGACCCGGTCACGAGTCCCCTCACGCCAAAAGGTAAATGGATCTTCGCGATTGGCATAGGGATCACTGTCGTGTTCTTGCGCTCTTTCAGCAGTTACCCTGCCGGGGTTATGTTCGCCGTACTTCTGATGAATGCGGTTGTCCCCCTGATCAACCGGTGGACCATCCCCACTCCAGTCGGTGGACCTCTCCCTTCCAAATCATGAGCACTGTTTCAACCATCACCGAACCGGGGCAAGAATACCCAGCCCCTGCCCGCAAGAATCTGCTTCTGGACGCATGGCTGGTTCTGTTTCTCGCGATCACCTTCGGGACCGCTCTTGCGTTTGTGCATGTCAAGCTTTCCCCCATCGTCCAGGCCAATATCCGGAACGAAACATTGAGTCTGGTTCCGGTGCTGGTCGGAAGTCCTGAAGAATTCGATATTCAGGAGCTCTCCCAGGTCACTCCATCGGGTGAGTCCCTTTCGTTCTTTCACGTCACCGACAAGGAAGCCAAAGGCTTGGGATGGGTGATCACCGCATCCAGCATCGGCTTTGCCGACCGCATCCAGCTCTTGGTTGGACTCGATGAGTCCGCATCCCAAATCCTGGGAATCCGGGTCGTGGACCAGAAGGAAACCCCGGGATTGGGCAACCTGATCTCCGACCCGGAATTCCGGGACCAGTTTGAAGGGGCACCGACAGCAAAGCCGCTGAGCATTGTCAAATCCGCTCCCGCGGAAGATCATCAGATCCGGGCAGTGACAGGGGCAACGATTTCCAGCGTCACAGTCGCAAATGCTGTGAACCAGGCCGTCCTCAATCTCAAGTACTACCTGGAATCCAACCCATCTTGATCCCTCCAGATTCACCACCCGAATTCGAATTCCATGGCATCATCCAGTCCATCCCCCGCCGAGCGCTTCATCGCCGGCATTCTTCCGGAGAATCCCATCTACCGTCAGATGCTGGGCATGTGCCCGACCTTGGCCGTTACCAACAGCTTGAAGCCGGCGCTGACCATGGCCATCGCGACCACCTTCGTGCTCCTCTGCGCGAACATCTCGATCAGCCTCATCCGGCCACTGCTTAAGCCACATCTGCGCATCCTTGTCTTCACCCTCACCATTGCCGCTTTCGTAACGATCGCCGACCGGCTACTGGCAGCCTATCTATATGAAATGAGCAAGCAACTCGGACCTTACGTCCCGCTCATTATTGTGAATTGCATCATCATCTCGCGATGCGAGGCGTGCGCTTCCAAACAACCCCTGCCCCATGCGATTGCGGATGCCATCGGGATGGGGATTGGATTCACCCTTGCACTGGCCTCGCTTGGTTTTGTTCGGGAACTGCTCGGGATGGGCAGCCTTTTTGGTCATCAAGTGTTACCCTCATCATGGCCTAACTGGGGCATTCTGGTGCTGCCTCCCGGAGCATTTCTCACCCTTGGGGCACTCCTTGGGGCCGTCAATGCATGGACCGCCCGGCGCAAAGCCAGGCAATTATCGAACTGATCCGGAACCCATCTGTCATACCATATGGACACCATCATTTCCCTTTTCCTGATTTTCATCGGAGCTGCCCTGATCAACAACTTCGTGCTCCACTATTTCGTTGGGATCTGCCCCTTTATCGGGGTGTCCCGACGCGTGGACATGGCCTTTGGCATGGGATGCGCAGTCACCTTTGTCATCGCCATCGCTGCCACGCTGAGCTGGACGCTCACTTTCTACATACTGAGACCGGACGCTCCTCTTTCCGCATGGCTTTGGAAGGCACTGGGAGGAAATCCCGGAATTACTGTCGATCTCTCGATTCTGAGCTACATCGCCTATATCTTCGTGATCGCATCGAGTGTGCAGTTTGTTGAGATGTATGTGAAGAAGTTCTTTCCGGCCCTTCACCGTTCGTTCGGTATCTTTCTTCCCCTCATCACCACCAATTGCGCGATCCTGTTCGCATGTCTTGAGATCATGAAGAACCTGCAGGGTGGCGACCAACTCTGGGGCTTGCATCATGCCTTGGCCCTTTCGGTGGGTGGAGGGATCGGGTTCACCATCGCAATTGTCATCATGGCCGGGCTACGCGAGGAGCTCGAGCTTTGCGATGTTCCAAAAGCGCTCAAGGGTCCGGGAATAGCGCTTCTGGTAGCCGGGATTCTGGCAATGGCTTTCATGGGCTTTACCGGAGTTGACCGCGGGGTTGCGGATGCCATTCGCACCCTCACCCATAACTGACCAATCCACTCTTTCCATCCGATGGACAACACTCTTATCACCATCCTACTTGCAGCCGGCATATTGCTGGTAATCGCGGTATTGATGGCCCTGATTCTGGGCTGGGCCAATATCGCATTCCACGT
Source organism: Opitutales bacterium (assembly GCA_016933595.1). Lineage (GTDB taxonomy): Bacteria > Verrucomicrobiota > Verrucomicrobiia > Opitutales > JAFGAQ01 > JAFGAQ01. The sequence goes on from JAFGAQ010000045.1 coordinate 14,377, forward strand.
ACCCACCGATCCCAAGATCACTGCCGTGACCGAAATTCTCCCCGGGGCCAACTGCGGAGGATGCGGATTTGTTGGTTGTGCGGAATATGCCGAAGCAGTCGTCAAAGGTAAAGCCCCTGCCACGCTTTGTGGGCCCGGAGGGCAGGATACGGCCAATAAGATCGCCGAAACACTCGGGCTTTCCCTTGGAGAAACCTGGCCGTTCAAAGCTGTCGTGCACTGCGCAGCGACCCGGGAACAACGCCTCAAACAAACCCCATACTATGGCGAACAAACCTGCGCGGCTGCCAATCTGGTCCCTGGAATCCAAGGCTGTGTCTACGGATGCCTGGGATATGGAGACTGTCAGGATGTTTGCGAATATGGTGCAATTGATATGGTGGACGGCCTTGCTGTCATCGATGTCGACAAATGCACGGGTTGCCGCGCGTGCGAAAAAGCCTGTCCAAGAGGGATCATCACCATGATCCCGTTCAAGACCGAGGAAGTGCTCGTTGTCACATGCTCCAACAAAGACAAGGGTGTATTGGTCAAAGACGTTTGCACCGTTGGTTGTATCGGTTGTTCCGCCTGCACCAAGCCATCCGATGGTCTCATCGAGATGATCAACGACCTCCCTGTGGTGAACTATGACAAGGATTCATCGGGTATCGACCTCCACAAGTCCGTTGAGAAGTGTCCGCGCGAAAGCCTTGTGTTTATCGGACTTCACAAAGACAAAAAGAAGCCAAAAGGCGAGCCCGAGCGCATCGAGGCCAACTTTGCCACGACCATTGATCAAACCGAATGGAGGGGTTGATCCGTTTTTTTCGCCTGTCAAGTCGGTCAACGTGATTTCTGTTTTGACCCTTCGCCCATCCTCACCCATTTTTGTTCGCCATGCCATTGATTCTTGAAAAAAAACAGCTTTCTGCCGACGTGTTCCGCCTGCGCGTTCAAGCTCCGTTGATCGCCGAAGAACGTAAGGCCGGACAATTTATCATCCTCCAAGTCAACGACGGCTTTGGGGAACGGATTCCCCTTACGATCGCGGATGCGGATCCGGCCGAAGGTAGCATCACCCTCATTTTTCAACGGGTCGGCAAAACTACCCGGCTCCTCTCTGAATTGAACGAGGGAGACAACATTGCCCACCTTGTGGGGCCACTTGGAAAACCAACCCATGTCGAAAAAGTCGGACATGTGGTCGTTGTGGGTGGCGGTATCGGGGTCGCTCCGTCCTACCCGATCGCACAAGCGATGAAACAGGCAGGCAACAAACTCACCGTTATCATGGGGGCGCGCAACAAGGATCTCATCATCATGGAAGACGAGATGCGCGCAATCGCCGATGACCTGATCATCTGCACGGATGACGGATCAGTCGGACGCAAGGCACTCGTCACCGAGCCACTCAAAGAGCTTTGTGAGTCAGCCGAGAAGCCGGATCTGGTCATCGCGATTGGACCTCCGATCATGATGAAGTTCTGTGCGAAAACCACCGAACCCTATGCCGTGCACACCTTGGTGTCCCTTAACACCATCATGGTGGATGGAACCGGAATGTGCGGAGGCTGTCGCGTGAATGTCGGTGGAGAAGTCCGCTTTGTTTGTGTCGATGGCCCCGAGTTTGACGGACACAAGGTTGATTTCGACAACATGATGAGCCGCCTGAAGTCCTACAAGGAACAGGAACACAGCAAATCGTGCAAACTCGATGCCGCCATTAAAGCAAAAGAAGCCGAAATGGCGCAATAGTTTGCTTTCCGCTTCCGTTTTGCACCTTAGCAAAAACCGGCACCCCCCTCAGCCGGCTTATCTTTTCGAGACACCATCCATTAATCCCATTTGCAGATAAAAGACCCATGTCCCACGAGATGACCGATCCAGAGACACTGGCAGCCAATGCCCGTGAAAAACTCGAATCCATTCGTTCCCGCGAAGCACCATTGACCACCCGCGACCGCCGCGCCATCGAACGGCAGGAAATGCCTTCGCAAGCACCGGAGGTCAGGCGTTCGAACATGTGCGAAGTGGCGTTGGGATTGACCCCCGAGCAAGCCCAGATCGAAGCCATGCGTTGCATCCAGTGCAAGAATCAACCTTGCGTGGAAGGTTGCCCGGTTCGAATCGATATTCCCGGCTTCATCAAACAGATTGCGGAAGGCAATTTCCAAGGGGCCATCGACATCATCAAACAAAACAGTTTGCTGCCTGCTGTTTGCGGACGGGTGTGTCCGCAGGAGGAACAGTGCCAAGCCGTCTGCACCGTTGGGAAGATGGCAAAGGATGTCGACAAAGCCGTCTCGATCGGGCGACTTGAAAGATTTGCTGCTGATTGGGAGCGCGAGCAGGGCACATTTGAGGTTCCGGAAGTCAAACCTGCCACTGGCAAGAAGGTGGCGGTCATTGGATCCGGACCAGCCAGTATCACGGTGGCGGCAGATGTGCGACGCGAAGGCCATCAGGTAACCGTATTTGAGGCATTCCACCGTCCGGGGGGAGTCATGATCTACGGTATCCCCGAGTTCCGCCTGCCGAAAAGCATTGTGGACCTTGAGATCCAGACACTCACCAAAATGGGAGTCGAGATCAAGACCGACTTTGTGGTAGGCCGCACCCGCAAACTCACCGATCTCATGAAAAAGGATGGCTATGATGCCGTCTTCGTTGGAACCGGCGCCGGTCTTCCCAAGTTCATGAATGTGGAAGGCGAAAACCTGGTCGGGGTGTTTTCGGCAAACGAGTACCTGACACGTTCCAATCTCATGAAAGCATATGAGAAGGAACTCGCTGATACTCCGATTTACCCATCCCGTAAGGTGGCGGTTTTAGGCGGAGGTAACGTCGCAATGGATTCGGCCCGTACCGCACTCCGGCTCGGCGCACAGGAAGTTCACATCATCTATCGTCGCACTATGAACGAAATGCCGGCCCGCGTGGAAGAAGTGCACCATGCGCAGGAGGAAGGCGTGGTTTTCGATCTCCTGCAGAATCCAGTGAGAATTCTCGGAGACGACCATGGCTGCGTAAAGGCTATCGAGGTGCAGCGTTTCGAACTCGGCGAACCCGATGCAAGTGGGCGCCGCAGTCCCGTTCCAATCCCCGGAAGCGAATTCATGATGGAGGTCGATACTGTGATCGTGGCGATCGGCAACGAATCCAATCCGCTTATCCGCCAGACGACAGACGGACTGACAGTCAACAAACGCGGAAACATCATCGTGGACGACAACTGCAAAACTTCCATCGACGGTGTTTACGCCGGTGGGGATATCGTGCTCGGTGCAGCGACTGTTATTCTGGCAATGGGAGAAGGCCGCCGTGCCGCCGCAGCGATCAACGAAATGCTGGCTTCCAAAGCCTGATTGACATCAAGGTTGTTTCATTTCACGACCGCATGGAGGGAGTGTTCCCTCATGCGGTCGATTATTTGAATCAGTCGGGATCCGACACCTCCGATTCTGGTCCTGAGCCAATACAAAAAAAGGGGACACCCTACAACGGGTTCCCCAATTTTATCAAAACGAACGGATAAGGATCCTGATCAGGCAATCGGTGACGTGCTCAAGGTGAGAATCGCGTTTTCCAAAACGTCCCGGGTTACCATCCCACCAGTTTCGCAGGTGCGGACCAAAAGGCGGATCACGCGCTTGATTTCCGTGTAATTGCCCGGCCAACCATAGTCAACCAGCAAAGCAATCGCATCATCATCGAAAGCGGACAGCTTCGATGAACCCATCCGTTGGGAGCATTCTTCGATCAGATTCCAAACGAAATGCGCCATGTCACAACGCCTACGTGAAAGCGCGGGAATCTCAAACAAAGCCTCGCGAGCGCGCTTTGCCAAAAAATCGGGATACCCGGATGGAACCGATCCATCCACCGGAAAATCCGGCAAAGCATAGAAAAACACAGTCGGCCATGGCTCGCCGTCACTCAAGTGGTGATTGAGAACCTCCTGTTCACGAGCCCTCATGCGATCCAAACCTTCAACAAGAATGGCAGACGGGAGGCTCTTGCGATTACAGAGCGAAAGCAAATCGTTGATCCGGCCTTTTTCCAGCATCCCCGGTTCCAAAACCAACAGGGATTCCTCTCCCCCGCTACGGGCGCAATCGTATTCACGGGCCCACAACTCAAAATCACTTCCTACCGGTCCTGCCAAAAACACATGAGTATGCGACTGGCACAGACGGTGAAAGGCAGCCGCCATCGTGTGGGCATTCTTCGATTCCGGGCAGAAATTACGGATCCGTTCCGGAGAAGTACTCACATGGATGGCTTGAGATATTGGTATGTTTTCCTCGTACATGACACTCAGAGGCGGAACCCGCAGTAGAAACTCAGTTTATTTGATTCAGGAACGCAAGATTAAATAGGACTTTTACCGAAAAACAACAAAAATTGGTCGATGGTCACTTCCAATTTCAACTTCAGGCCCATCAACTATACCCGAGGTTGACCTCCACTCTCTAATATCGGCAGAATAGCTCAGGAAGAAAGTAAAATCCACCTGTTCATATACACGTTTTTTAATATTTTTATAAGTCCATTGTTCGCCAACGGAATCCGAAACCGGCAATTCCCGGAAAAGCTCGCTGCGATTACGCAGGACAAATCGCTGGAAGGGAGCACTTGTGGCATAATCGTTCAGATCGCCCATCGCCAATACGGCGGCATCCGGATAACGCCGGGCATCGTGCGCGAGAGCATCCCGGATGCGGCGGGCCTCTGTTTCCCGCTGGCGGGCTCCATTCGGATCCTCGGGATCTGTTGTGTATCGGCTTTTGAGGTGAAAGGATGCCAGGATCAGCTTCCTTCCGCCAACCTCCAGCACGACCCGCAGCAGTCCCCTTTTCACGTCGAGTAAAGGGCCGCAGACTGTATTTGGACCGTCCCCGCTTGGGGGAATGCGAAACGGGACAAGTGAGAATACGCCCAGCATCCGGTCCGGATCGGATCCCGGTTCCACATACAGGTAGGGATAATCCAATGCCTCTTTGCGCAGATCATCTGCCAACTCCCGCATGAATGGCATACCACCGATTTCCTGCACCAACCATACATCCGGACGCAATCGTAAGACCACCGTGCGAATCGCTTCTTTCTCATGCTCCGGCTTCGGGTACCCCTGTCGGAAACGCCCGTCGACCATCCGGTCGCACAGATTGTAATTGCAAAGATTCCATGATAATATCGTAAAATCTTTTTTTGGCTTGATTGGCTGCGTTTCTACATTCCCGCCTAAGACCGACTGCACCACGCATACTGTAACCCACAAAAACCCGACATACGGTCTGACCCATCGATGGGACAATGGGAGGACGTATCGCATGGATTCAACCTTCGGTGATCCGACTATTCAGCGCATCTTCCCTTTCAAGCAAGGTCGGATGGGAATAGTAGAAACGGCTGTATGAGGGATGGGGCGTTAAGTTGCTCAGGTTTTTCTCGTGAAGTTTCCGCAATGCCTGGATCAACGGTTGCGAGTCCCCAATCATGCGACTTGCAAACGCGTCCGCTTCGTACTCGTGCTTGCGCGACATCGTATTGCCAATAGGAGCAAACCAGAAGGTCACATATCCTGTGAGGATCGAAAACAGCAACAGTGAGGGAACGAACCTGAGGTTGAGTGGAGAGCCCTCCACTTGATGAAGCGAGAATCCAAAGGACTCAATGAACCAATTGCTCCCGGCCAATAATCCGATCACCGCAAAAGCAGCCAGCCCCGTTAGCGCGGAGATCACGAGCATCTTGGGAACATGCCCTTTCTTGTAATGGCCGATTTCGTGCGCCAGAACCCCTTCGAGTTGGGCGGGTGTCAATTGCTCCAGCAGCGTATCGAACAACACAATCCTCCTGAACGTTCCGAATCCCGTGAAAAACGCGTTGGAGTGCGCGGATCGCTTGCTGCCATCAATCACCTGAATGGTCTTGGCTCTGAAACCCGTCCGCTCGGAAAGTGACATGAGACGATCTTTCAATTCTCCTTCCGGAAGCGGTTCAAGCTTGTTGAAGAAAGGAAGAATCAGCATGGGATAGAGAATAACCATGAGCATTTGGAAGGCGAAAAACACCAGAAAGCCCCAGATCCACCACGTCTTCGGAAACCAGTTGAAGAAAGCCAGCAACATTGCTACCATTGGAAGCCCGATCAACACCGTCAGGATGAATCCCTTGATCTTATCGCTCACCCATAGTTTAAGGGTGCTTTTGTTAAATCCATACCGGTTCTCGAGCCGGAACTGCTCCCACCACTCCATGGGCAACGACAAAACGCCCAAAAACAGGATCATCAGGATCATCACCGTAGCCTGAGCCCACAATCCATCCCCGATGCATCGTGTCAGAAGGGAATAGAACCCGGCCAGAAACCCCGTGTACAGCAAGAGGAAAAGCAAAGCTGTGTCGATGAGGCTTTCGATTTCGGCAAGTCTCGCCTTATCCAGCGAGTAAGCAATCGATTGCTCGTAAACATCCTGAGCCATAACATCCCGAAATGCTTCCGGCACCAATCCTTCACAACGGTGGATGTGCTGCCGGTTCAAGCGGTTCAGAACCCATTCTGTGAACAGCTTGGCAAGGATTATGACTGCGAAAAACAGGGCGATGGAGTTCAATTCGAATGATCGGTTCAGGATTGGATTGAAGGAAAATCCTTCGTTTTTTGCTTTCTGCCCATCCGTTTTCAGAGTAGAAAACCAAGATGGGGCTTGAAAGTGCTTTGATATGCCCTAGTCACTGAGTAAAACCATGTCCATGTCAAATCCGGAATCAGTCGGTAATCTTTCGTTCGAGGATGCGCTCAACAACCTGGAGTCTATTGTTGAAACACTCGAAGGTGGTGGAATTCCTTTGTCGGAGCTGGTCAGCGAATACGAAAAAGGAACCCGGCTTCTGGAAATCTGTCGCAAGCGCCTGGGCGAAGCCGAACTGCGTATTGAGAAAGTATGCAAGTCTCAGGATGGAATCGTCACGGAGCCGATGCCCGAACTCCCGGCATCCAACCATCCAACGGCCTGATTCCAATCGCCGATAACGGTCATCGGCTCAGGATCGCCCGCATCAAACGCCCGTCTATGTCGCTTCTTTCCAACATAAAAAATCCGGAAGACCTCAAAGCACTTCCGGCAAAAGACCTGCCCCGGCTCGCAGATGATATCCGTTCGGAAATCCTAAAAGTCACGGCTGACAACGGTGGGCATCTGGGGCCCAACCTCGGGGTGGTTGAGCTGACCATCGCGATGCACCGGGTCTTTTCCTCACCGCAGGACCGCTTTGTGTTCGATGTGTCGCATCAGGGATACATTCATAAGCTGCTAACCGGACGCAACGATGAGCGATTCCACCGCATCCGCAACACCGGAGGGCTGAGTGGTTTTCTCTCAAGGGACGAGAGCCCGCACGATTGCTATGGCGCGGGCCATGCGGGAACCGCGCTTTCCGCAGCGGTTGGAATGGCCTACGCACGGGACCATATGGGCGGAAATGAGCACGTGATCGCAGTCTGCGGAGATGCCGCATTCACCTGCGGTATTTCGTTCGAGGCGTTGAACAACATCAGCCAATCCACAAAGCGGCTGATCATCATCTTGAATGACAACGAGTGGTCAATCGACCGGAATGTCGGCGCTATCGCCAAACATCTCAACCGTCTGCTCACCAATCCGGTTTACAACCGGATCAATGAGGATGTGGGCAACCTCCTTGAACGCATCCCTGGCGGAGAATTCCTCCGCAGGATTGCAAGCCGGGCAAAACGCGAGACCAAGGACATGTTCCTCGAATCGTCGGTATTCGAGACCTTCGGACTTCGCTACCTGGGACCGATTGATGGGCACAACATCGACCAACTGATTTCGTTTCTGGAATTTGCAAAGGATGAGGAGGCCCCCGTGCTCCTGCATGTCATTACCCAAAAAGGGAAAGGATGCGATGTGGCTCTCGACGAGCCCGAGAAATTCCACGGAGTGAGTCCGTTCAACATCGAAACCGGAGCATCCAAGCATCCTGAACAGCCATTGCCGCCCTGCTATCAGGATATCTTCGGCATGGCGCTTGTCCGCCATGCACGGAATGACTCCCGTATCATCGGCATTACGGGAGCGATGCCGGGCGGGACTGGGCTGAGCCACCTTCGGGACAGCCTGCGCGAACAATACGTCGACGTTGGGATCGCGGAAGAACATGCCGTTCTCTTTGCTGCCGGGGCGGCCACCAGAGGGCTCAAGCCGGTCTGTGCCATCTATTCGACCTTTCTGCAACGCGC
>JAFGAQ010000330.1 GCA_016933595.1 Opitutales bacterium
CCCTCGCAGGGCTCGATGCCAAGCTTCGAATTGTGGGCCTCAATCTCGCTGAGTTTGCGGTCGATATAGCCGGATATCAGTTTGATCTGGCGGAACTTGTCGATCATGGCTGCGTCGGCGAAGCGAATGGTGCGCAAGTCGATCATGATCGAGCGCTTGATGCGCCGACCCCCGCTGTCCTGCATTCCAGACCAGTTCTTGAACGGTCTTGAGATGAGTTCGTAGCTTGGAACAGTGGTGATGGTTTTGTCCCAGTTTTGAACTTTGACGGTGGTGAGTGAGATATCGATCACATCGCCGTCTGCCATGTGGGTGGGCATCTCAATCCAGTCCCCGACGCGGAGCATGCGGTTGGCGGATATTTGGATGCCGGCGACAAATCCGAGGATCGGATCCTTGAACACCAACATCAGCACGGCGGTGATCGCGCCGAGCCCCGACAGGAAGAAGATCGGGCTTTTCCCCAGAATGACGGATAGGGTGAAGATGAATCCGCAGAGGAATACGATCAGTTTAACGGCTTGGATGAAGCCCTTGATGCTGAACTGCCGGGATACGGCGGTGCCCCGGTATATTTCGAGCAGACCATTGAGGGTTGCGTCGATCAGCATTACGACGGTGGCAATGAAGAGGATGTTGGCGATCGACGTGGTGAGGAGTCCGAAGTCGATACCGCCGGCAACGAGTCCCCCGAAGAAGGTCTTTGCCAATACGACAAACCAGAGCGCGATGAGGGTGTTGACGACCCAAAGGAAGACCCCGTGTTTTTCGAGTTTGTCATCCCATTTGAATGGCGTGCGTGTGACGATCGCCTGCGATACCCTCGGGATGAGGCGTCTTTTGATGTAATGGACCGCATAGCCCAGAAGGAAGAACAAGGAGAGGGAGAGAACAATCGAGACGACCCAGTGAAGGGAAACCGGCATGGGAATGTTCTCGAGGGTGCGGAAAATGAAGAGGGTGATGTTGTCGTTGGAATCGGGCATGGTTCAGAAGCGGTCAGTTATGGTGTTCATATTTTGAGGTTTGAGATGGGTTCATTGTGGGCAAGGAAAATTGTGAACAAATTTTCTTGAACCCGATGGAGGGTTCTGCCAAAAACAGCATTTTTCATTACACGTCATGTCCAGAATTTGTGCCATCACAGGAAAGCGCCCCCGCCAGGGAGGCAAAATCATCCACAAGGGTCAAAGCAAGAAGAGCGGCGGGATTGGTCTTCAGTTGGTGAAGAACAATAAGCGCACCTTCCGGCCTAATGTCCAGCGCATCCGGGTGAAGTTGCCCAATGGAAGCGTTAAGCGGATGTGGGTGGCGGTCAAGGCATTGAAGGCCGGGCTGGTGGAAAAGGCCTGAAGATCTGCCGTTGTGTCTTTGATGCTGGATCCGATAATGGATCCGCTGCATCACCAGAACCACAAAGC
>JAFGAQ010000331.1 GCA_016933595.1 Opitutales bacterium
CATCCGTATGGGAACGGGGGATTCCCTTGCAGCCATTGATCCTCGGGTGACGATTCGGGCCGATGGTTTGATCGATGTGGATTTCCGTAGCGCTACAGTAGGGGGGATTGTGTCCGCTATCGGTCGTTCATTGGACATCAACCTGGTGATGAAGCCGGATGAAATCTTGAATTCTGAAATGAAGGATTTCCGCCTCAAGGGGGTGACTTGGCAGCAGGCATTCGACGCAGCGCTGAATTCCTATTCCTACGGGTATGTGGATAATGAAGGCGTGATCACGGTGAAATCTTTGGCTGAGATCAATGCGGTTCCGAACGTATCGCGTGTATTTCAGGTCCGCTATTCTGAGGCGACCGCGTTAGCGGCGCTACTGGACCAACACGAGGGAGTTGCCCGGGTGGTAACCGATTCCCGCAGTAATGTGATTATTATCACCGGCCAACAATCGAAGATGGCCGAGCTGAAGTCCTTGATTGATAACCTGGATAGGCCGACACCCCAGGTTATGATCGAATCCCGCTTTATTGAAGTTGCCCAGAATGATGTGAAGAATCTTGGAATCAACTGGGCGTCGCTGTCCGGGCAGAAATTTCAAGCCGGGCCATTCCAACGTGACTTCATCAAATCAAACATGGAAGACGATGCAATCGGCTCTGAAAGTTCCGATAGCATGATGAGTTCGACGAGTCGCACGGGGTCATCGGGAGCGGTTACGGCTAATCAGGTGGAATCCACGATCGGGCGTTTGAAAAACTTGATGGATAACACGGTATCCCAGAGGACCGACTCCGCAATTTTCTCGGCTGACGCGTTTTCGATCGTATTGAGTGCTCTTGCAACCAACACGGATTCGAAGATCGTGGCAAATCCCACGGTTGTATCGCTCAACGGTCAGGAAGCGAAAATTGAAATCGTGGATCATTACTACATGCAGGAAGCGGGTAATGTTTCCCAGGGTGTTATTACCGCGGGTCAGGTTCAGAAGCTGGATCCACTGCCGGGTATCGCCCTGAGTGTTACTCCAACCATCAGCGGTGGTGATTTCATTTCGCTCAAAGTGATCCCACAGATCAACAATGTGGTGGGTAGTCAGGAGTTCAATGACACCTTCATCCCCGTGGTTCGCCAGCGCACCGCCGTGACCCATGTGATGGTAAAAGATCGTGAGACCCTCGCAATTGGGGGGCTTGTTGATGAAACCACTTCGAAAATCACCAGCAAGGTTCCCCTGCTGGGATCGATTCCACTGGTGGGGCGTGCCTTCCGTCATGATGAAGATAAGGTTATGGCCACGAATCAGTTGATCTTCATCACCGCCAGTATCCTGAATCCGAACGAGAATAACTATGTGGACATGGTGGGACGCGAGCGTCTCAATAGCTTGGGATTGTCCGATCGTGAGGTTCAGGGTAATCGCTATAAGTTGCCTCCGGAGGAGGAAGCGCTTCATGCGGCAATTTTGAAATACCGCACTCAAGTTGAGACAGAAGAAAACCAAAACCGGCTGAATAAACAGATTGAAGCGTTCCAGACGTTGGAGATCCAAAAGGCTGAGAAAGCTGCCAATGAAGCCGAAAAGCGCGAACGTGCGGCCGCCAAAGCCGCCGCGAAAGCAGAAAAAGCCGCTGCCAAAGCCGCAGCCAAGGGTGAAACTGTCTCTCCCGCCGCTTCGTCGGATGACAGCGATGCTTCCCGTCGTGGTCGCCGCACCGTTCCTGCGTTCTAATTGGGGCGGTTCGTAATCCCCCATACTGAAACATAAGGAAATAAGCCTCATGATGAAAACATTCATACGGCATACAGTGATCCTCGGGGCGGTCTTCGGACTGGCCTCCGGATTGTGGGCGCAGAAGTCCGATCCCTTTGAAGAAAAGTTCACCTATTACAATAACCGTGAGTTGGGTGAACGGCTCGTGATATCGTTCCCGAATGCGGAATCGGAGCTTTCCCGTAGTATCGAGATGATCATCTTTGATGAGGCATACTACAGTGAGAACCTGATGCGATACGACAGCCGGCAGGTCGCGATTTTCGCCGGCATGGGCATGGGCTCATCCGGTCTCAAGATCGTCCTCAACGACCACAGCCAACGGAGCATGTTGGTGACGGTTCTTGACCGCTTCACCAAAGCGATTGAGGTTTTCCAGGAAAACGAGGAAAGCATCGCCGAATCCAAGACGGATTGGATGGGTGACGGTTGGGAAGCAGTCGCTGGTCCGCGCAAGCTGGGGTCCGTGTTCTTCTATCCGAACAAGAAGGTATTGGATGCGACCTTCAATTTCGATCCGGAGATGGGTCGCATTTGGATTGATATGGGCAGTCGGGTGTTCATGGACCATGAGGTCGTCCCCTATGCCTTGAAGATGCTCAACCAGATCTCCTCCTATCAGGATAAACTGGTTTCTCTCCGCAATGATCTGGGCAAGATCAATGATGAGATCGACCGTACGATCGGAGCGGACCGCGTCCGCGCTAAACTCTGATGATGATGTGTGCTAACCGCTGAAACCTCAAATTATGAAAAACAGCATAAGATTTCTTTCCCGCGCCATTACGGGCGCTTTTGTCACCCTGACCTTGCTGGGGCAATCCCTGCTGGGGCAGGTGTCGACGATCAACATCACGTATCCTACGGTTTCGACGACCATTGAGGAAGGCCAGAATGTGGCTTTTGCGATGGAACTCGGTTGGGAGACTCCATTGGCGGACTCGCTCGAAGTGTATGAAGTGTATGAAGGTGTTCCGAATCTGTTGGACACGATTCCTCTCGGCGGAACGGAGTTGTTTGCGGGCTTCAACGCCACCATTCCGGAGTTGACCGGAGTCTCCAATCAGATCACTTTCCTCGTCTTGTCAACAGGCGGTGAAGGCCGGGGATCGATCACGCTGACGGTGGGCGAAGGGTCTCCAGTAGCGGGTTCATTGGGATCGATCAACATCGAGTATCCCGAGGAAAACGCGAGTGTGAGCGTAACCGAGCCGATCAACATCAGCGCCACGGTTACGCCGATCGACCTGACCCGTTTCACATCGGTCGACTTCTATGCCAACGGCTATATCATCAACAAGGATCCGGTTAAATCCCAGAATGGATTCTTCAACTTCTCGTGGACCGAACCATGGGTCGGGAATGTCCGCATTACCGCTCGTGCGACCCTGAACAACGGGACCTTTGTCGAGACCGCTGTTGCACGGCGTTTCAATGTCCGGGCGGTGGGCAGTGCTCCCGAGATTCAGATCGAAGCGGTGGACGGCACCAATGACGTGATTGGTGGTAGCAATAAGGCATTTACGGTTCATGTGAACGATAGCGCTTCGTTGGTTGAGTCGGTGGACTTGTATGTGAATGGTGAGGTCGTTTTGTCGAAGGGACCTGGTGAATATCCGTTCGTGTTCGAGATGCTGATGCCGCAATACGGGATCATCGAAGTATGGGCGATCGCCGAGTTCTCGAATGGGAACCGTGCACGCACCGAGACCCTGCGCTACGTTTTGAATACGGGTTCAGCACCCTCCACCACTTTGTTGTCCCCGATAAACGGTGCGACTTTCCTGCCTGGAACGCGGGTTCCGATCTTCGCCACGGCCTATGATCCGGACAGTCTCATTACCAAGATCGATCTGTTCGTGAACGATACGTATGTCCAGTCGATCGCCCGTGGGGAAGACGGTAACTTCTCGATCTTCCAGAGCAACTATATCCTGCCTTTTGCAGGCGACTATCGGATTTTCGTTCAGGCCATGGATGAAACCGGTCGGATGACGCGCTCGAATGTGGCGGTTGTCCAGGCGGGTGCCCCCGACGAGAGTGTTCCAGTCGCTATGATTGTGCATCCGCTTCCGGTTGGAGGTGGGGATACCGTGAATGATGTGTCGGTCGGATCGGATTCGTGGTTCAACGTCAAGGCAAATGACGGGGATGGTTCGATACGTTCGGTGAAGTTCTTCGTGAACGGTCAGTTGATCGGGGAGACATCCTACGGACTCGGGGACTACTATGCCTTCCACTACAAATTCCGCAATCCGGGTATGTATTCGTTCTATGCCCAAGCGATCGATAACCATGGAAAAGTCGGGCAGAGCGACCCGCTTCAGGTTCAGGTGAGTCCCATTGAGGCATTCCTGCCGAGCGTCTATGTGTATCCGATTGATGAGGCGTATCAGGATGTTCCCTTGGTCGAAAGCTCGATCCCGATCCGGGTTCGTGCGGATGGTGGCCTCGCGGGGATCAGCCAGTTGAGCCTCTACGTCAATGGTGTTTACCAGACTGGGATGGCACCCGAAGCAGATGCCTCTGGCGTGGTGGATACCGTTTTCCAATGGGTTCCGAACATTTATGGCCAGGTGGAAGTATCGGTTCGCGCTCACCAGATCGATCCGAATACTCTGACGATTGATAACTGGGTGGTTTCGAATTCACAGGTGGTGCGGATTGCTCCTCCTTCCCAGAATGTCGCCTTTGTGGAATATGTGGTCTCGAATCTTCTATGCGGATACCTTTACGAGGAGTTTCTGGATAGCAATATCGGGTGGACCGATGGCTACTACTCCGAAATTGTGCGTGCTTTGGATAACGGACAGCGCTCCCAGGCAGAGTTCGTCCATGAGCTGATGATGCAGGGAAATCTGCTGGATGTTTCCAGTACGAAGCGCCCAGCCGTTACCTATTCCCGTGTGAAGAATGCTCTCATGATCCGTTGGGCTTTGACAGGCCAGTGGCCGACCGCTTCCCAGATGGCAAGCGATGTGGAAATGATCCGGCAGCTGGGTGAGAGTGATGAAGGATCCGGCGAGCGGCGCGTGGTCCGTTTGCTCATGCCTTCGTTCCAAATGAACTTCTTCGGAGGTAAGGCGATCCCGGACTCATTCTCGAGTGATGCTGAGTATGAGGAGTTCATCAAGGCGCTGTTCGATCGCAAGTATGGAGTGAGTCCGACCAAGGCACAGATGGACCGTTGCATTACGGTCTTGCGTATGGGCGGCACCGAATGGTTTGTCCGCGATTTCATCCTCGATGAAGATGCGATGCGTTTCGGAAGTGGAACGGTTTCGACCCTTCTGGGAATTCCGAATCCGCCGAATCATCGCTTGGCGAACTACGCGAACTCTGCCGCCCTGTTTGTCGGGTTGCTGAAGGTGGTTCCGCTGCAGAGCGACGTGGAAGCACGCGCAAACCTGCCTCTGATTGAGCAGATCCAGATCATTCTGGATGCGATGCCCGCGATCTGATTGCGACAGTTGATTCTGTTTTAAAAAAAGCCCGTCTCCTGTGAGACGGGCTTTTGACTTTTTGGAGATTATCCCTTTGCATCCAGAGGTATGGATTACGACGTGATCGTCGCCGGTAGCGGTATTGCCGGCTTAAGCTTTGCGCTGAAGGTGGCCGATGCCGGCTTTTCAACCTGTATCGTTACGAAAAAGGGAATCGATGATTCCAATACCAACCACGCTCAGGGCGGTATCGCTTGCGTGACTTCGGGAACGGATGACTTTGATAAGCATATCGCCGATACGATGAATGCAGGAGCCGGTCTGTGCGATCCGACCGTGGTTCGTCAGGTGGTCAGCGATGGGCCGGAGCGGATTCGGGAGATCATTTCCATCGGGGTGGAGTTCAGTCGCCTGGATGATGGGCAAATGTCCCTCGGACGGGAGGGTGGTCATTCGGAGAGACGGATCCTGCACGTCGAGGATATGACCGGTCGCGCGATTGAGACAGCCCTTGTAAAAGCGGTCCTCGATCATCCCCGTATCGAGATGCGTGAGCACATGGTGGCGGTTGATGTGATCACCCAGCGCAAGATGTGGAAACTGGGATACGGTCATGAGAATGAACCGGATCGCGTGATGGGGCTATATGCGTACAATGAGGCGGATCATCGCGTGGAGACCCTGCGGGCGCCAGTCGTGATGCTCGCAACCGGCGGGATCGGAAGCATCTATTTGTATACGACCAATCCGTCGATCGCAACCGGTGATGGCATAGCCATGGCCTACCGCGCGGGCGTGGAGGTGCGGAATATGGAGTTTGTTCAGTTCCATCCGACTGCGTTGTATTCCAATACCGAAGAACGTTTCCTGATCAGTGAGGCGGTGCGCGGAGAGGGCGCAATCCTTCGCGACCATCGAGGTGATGCTTTTATGAAGCATTACCATCCGCTCAAGGATCTCGCTCCCCGTGATGTGGTCGCCCGCGCTATTGACGCGGTGATGAAAAAGACCGGTGACCGTCATTGTTGGCTCGATTGCAGCTCCATGCCGGAAAGCGTGTTCAAGAGCCGTTTCCCGAATATTCTCGCCGGGTGCGAGCGTGTGGGTGTCCATCCCCCGAAAGATTGGATTCCCGTTGTTCCTGCTGCCCATTACCTCTGTGGTGGTGTCCACACGACCATTGCGGGCGAAACGAGCATGAAGGGGCTTTATGCTTGTGGAGAAGTTGCCTGCACCGGATTGCACGGTGGGAACCGTTTGGCCAGCAATTCCCTACTCGAAGCGGTGGTCGTGGCCCACCGCGCTTCGGAATCGGTCGTAAAGCTTCTGAGTGAGGCTCGGCCGCCGGTTTCGGATGTTCCGGAATGGGTGGATGGCAACGTTCAGGATTCCGATGAGCGGGTGGTGCTTTCCCATGGCGCCTGGGAGCTGAAGCGTGCGATGTGGGACTATGTCGGCATTGTGCGCACCACCAAACGCCTGGAGCGCGCCCGGACGCGCTTGCGCAATCTGGCCCGGGAGATCAATGACTACTATTGGAATTTCAAATTGGAAACGTCGCTCATCGAGTTGCGGAATATGATACAAGTGGCGGATCTTGTGGTCGAATGCGCGCTGCAACGCAGGGAGAGCAGGGGGCTCCATTACACCTTGGATTATCCCTCGGAAATGCCCGATAGTCATCCAACTTTGGTTCGCAGGGCATGAATCGGATGCTTTGAGGTTCGCAGGTTATGAGGATCGGAATTGTGGGTGTGGGAGCTATCGGCGGCTTCTACGGTGTAAAACTCGCCCTGAGTGGAGCGGATGTGCACTTCCTGTTGCGTTCGGATTACGATTCTGTTTGCAAAAATGGGCTCGAAATCCGTGAGCCGGAGAACCGTTCGTTCCGGATTAACCCAAATGCCTATCGGGAGGCGTCCGAAATCGGCCATTGTGATCTCATCCTGATCGCCCTCAAGACCACGGCCAATTCGGTCATGTGCGATCTCGCGGCACCATTGGTTGGTCCGGATTCTGTGGTCCTGACCCTCCAGAATGGCATGGGCAATACTGAGATCCTTGCCGGGTGTTTTGGCGGAGACCGTGTCCTCACGGGGCAATGCTTTGTTACCCTCAATCGCATCGCGCCCGGTGTCATCGAGAATTATTCTCCCGGCAAAATCACAGTGGGGTCCATGGTAGAGGGGGAGGCTCGCGATCGCATGCCGGCAATCGTGGATGTGTTCAACCGGGCAGGTGTGCCTTGCTCAATAGCGGATCATCTCGATGATCTGCTTTGGAAAAAACTGCTGTGGAACGTTCCCTTCAATGGTTTGGCGGTGGCCGCAGGCGGTATCCCCACCGACCGGATCCTCGCATCCCCGGCATTGCTTGCCGAAACCCGGGCATTGATGGAGGAAATCCGCATCGGAGCAGCCGCATTTGGCGTCGAGATTCCGGCCCGTATGATCGATCGACAGATCGATGCCACCTTCCCGATGGGCGCCTACCGTCCCTCAACTCTGATTGATTTCCTCGAAGGCCGTCCGATGGAAGTCGAGGCCATTTGGGGAGAACCGCTGCGGCGTGCCCGATCGAGAGGTATTCTCATGCCCCGTCTCAGCCTGCTCTATGCCCTCCTGTCCTCCCTCTGATTTGCCGAAATAGAGTTTCGATGGACACTGGCTTATTGGTTGCTGTCGGAACTGTTTTAAGTGGTGTCGGTTCCCGGGCTGGAAATATCGAATCGTCCGCGCCTCGACAATGTGGGGTTCAGGGGTTACAGCGGCAGGTCCGGCTCATCTGGAGTTTTACCGGCTTTGTCCATTTCCTGAAGCGCGGCAATCCGCTTTCGGGTGAGCGGGTGAGACGACATTTTCTCGAGGATATAGTCTCCATCCTGTTCTTGATGGAGCATATCCAAGCTGGCGAGCATGGATTGAAGCGGTTCAGTGCCCCATCCTTTGTGGATCATGAAATCTCCCGCGCCCCGATCCGCTTCGAATTCAAATGAACGGGAGTATCCTGATTCAGCCAGCATGATCGGCAGCGCCGCACCGATGTTGGATGTCGAGACAATATCTCCCGTTATGAGAGCCCATATGACGAGCATGGACGTATTCTGGAGCACGGATCGAATGGCATGCCGTTCTCTCACGTGAACAAGCTCATGCGCCAGCACCCCGGCGATTTGTCGCTCATTTTCGGCCGATTCGATCAGAGAATCGGTGATACAAACGGTCCCATCGGGTAGAGCGAAGGCATTCGAGATCGATGCGTTCAGAAACAGCAACCGGGCTTTTTGTGGGTCCAGCGAGAAGAATGCCACAATGTCATCGAAATGGTTGGTGTAGCGTTCCTGGTCTTCCTGGGAGAGGGTCGTGTCTTTTGTGGCCAGAAGCACACGCAGGGTATCCAGTGTTTGTTTGGTGAGGGCTTTATTGATACTGTGGGGGATCCGGGCAGCGGCAATCTCACAGGCCTTGGGGATTGCCACGAAGTACATGAGCAACGCAAATCCGATGAGGATTGCCATGCAGATCAAGACTCCGGCTTTGAGGGTTTCGAGATGATTTACCCGGTGTAAGCCGGAAGAGATCCGGCAGGCGTTCTCCCATTTCTGGATGGAGAGGGTATCGGTGACGGTGATTCTCGAGCTATCCGGCAATTGAATGTGCCTCGGGAGGCTACCAATCGGCTCGCTGATGGTGCAGTCTTGTACCTTCTCCGATCGTTCCAATCCGGGGCTTGTGATGCGGATACAGAATCGGTCCAATTCGATCGTAACCGGAACCTGCATGGATGATCCTGGAGGAAACATTACCGCTTCGATTTTGACACAACTGCTGTTGGAATCGGGGACCATCCGGAATCAAGAGAAAGGTTCAGCGTTATGTTCGGTGGAATCAGCAGGAACAACAGTCCTTAGCCCATCAGAAGGCGATGTCGAAATCAAAGATGTCGGCTCCTGCGTCTCCGAGCGCGGAAGCTTCCGGGGATAGGGTGTCCAATGCCTGATCCAAGCTTCCAGTCGCGAGCAAAAAAGTGTGCGTTGCTCGATACTTTGCGAGCCGGATGCGCGCCCATGGAAAAAACAGCCCCAGTGTAAGGGCAGTGAGAACCATGTTCGTGAGGTAGATCCAGAGTAAATCCCTGAACCGTACGGTCGACTCCATCCGGCCGATCGACTTCCATTCGAGGTTGTTGATGCTGTAGTTGAGAATCCGGATCTGGTAATACGACCATGCGACAAAAAAGAGGACGACATAGACCCCCAACATCATCCACATTTTAACAAAAAGACCATTCATCATCCTTTCGAAGTCTGCATCGTGATCGTTGGCGGATTCGTAATACTCCTCTTCGAATGCCTCGGTATCGGGTTCAGCCCATGGTCCATTCCCATTCAAAGGCTCTGAGTCGGAGGTGATCACAAGGACCCGGCTTTTTCCGGTAGCTGAAGATCCTGTGCTCATCGCGCTCTCATGCTCTTGGGATGCTGCAGGCATCTCGGCGCCGGAACGGTAGATTGTGAAGCCTTCGTTGACTTTGATGACGTCGTTCGGTTCGTCTTTCCCGGCCTTCTGTTGATCGGATTCGGCCTTCTGTTGGCTGGCAAATTCATGGATTCCCGATGCGGGGACATCGATCAGATTCCCCGGATTGAACATGCCACTCAATCCGAGGATGGAGGTGAGTCCGATGGTGGCGAGTGCCAGCAATCCGAACGATTTGAACATAGTTACATAAAAGAACGTGCTGTCTCCCCCCATTTCAGCGTCCTTGTCTCCCCATGCGAAGTTCCCCAGCGTAAACAGTTTTTTGCGATAATCCGAATAGGCTTTCAGAATACCTGCGGAGAGACCCACCAACAAGGGAATCCAAATGTAGGCTGAATAGGCATCGCGGTTGAGTCCCCAAAACGCAAAGCGGACATTTCGATAGACGGTGTTTCTCGCTCTGAAGCGAAGCGATTTCACGATCAAAAGTGGGGCAACGCAGTAGAGTCCTATCCCAACGAAAAATGCGATGATTGGAGCGTAGTTCTGAAGCACCATGAATATCACCGCCGCGGATCCGAAAAGGAGGTTCCCCTTGAGAATGGGAATGGGCTTTCCAACAAAATCAAAGGTATGTCCATCCAGATGGGTGTGCCCGTGAAAATACCGCAATCGGCGTATTTTTGCCCATGCGGCATATAGGCCAAAGGTGAGGATGGTGAGGACCGTGTTGACCAACCAGATGCGAAAGTATTCGGATCCACTGCCGGTGAAGGAAAAGGGAATACGGGTAGGTTCAACGGCATTCCGGCTGCGGGACAATCCGTTTGCCATCACGGTGGGTTTGAGTCCCTGTCCACCATCGTGGATGATGCGGTACATTTCGTTGGTTTCCCCGGCATCCGCTGCGGCTTCCTGAAAAGAGGTCCATCGGGGAAGCTGATGCTGCCATACAAGCGTTTCCGGACTCAAGGCACCCTTTTCAACGAGCGCAACGATGTCTTCCCATCCTACCGGACCGGTCTGGACTTCACCGACTTTGTAATACCATTGTTTCATGTTCGTGGAAAGCCATGTTTTCTGAGTCTATGAGGAATGAATGCACAAGAATGCCCGCATTGGGTCCGTATTGGCGAGGGTTTTTGTCGCTCATGCTGATGAGTGGATTGATTTAAAAACGTCGTCTACGGATGGGGAGATGGAGGCGTCTTCAATGTGGGGTAACGGATGGTGTTGAGGAGGGATTGTCCCCACGGACGCATAGAGGGAAGGACGAGAAACATGCGGTTGAGGTGGAAGAGG
>JAFGAQ010000332.1 GCA_016933595.1 Opitutales bacterium
AGATGAGACGGTGATCATCACCTTGGGACAGCCGAACTACAAGACCAATACAGGGGATCTTGTCCGTGGAGAGCCCTATGAGCACACAATGACGATTGTGGACAACGATCCGGTGACGCTGAATTTTGGTGTGGTGTATTCAAAGGATGATGAAGCTGCGGCAGCGGATGATGAGGATGATATAGAGGATGTGATGTGGGTGCCATCGCAGGGATCAGTCGTGGGTGAGCAGTCGGGTGGAGCTTATGTCTATGCGTTTCTTTCGGCTCCGACATCGAAGGCGGTTGAATTTGACCTCGAAATCGATGCGCAAGGTACAAGCGCCACGATCTTCAATCCGAAGAAGAGCGATCAGCCATGGGATTTTGTGATCGCGAACACTGACGTGACGTTGGATCAGGTCGGCAAGAAGGTCCGGGGTCGTATCAATGCCGGGTACCAGTATTACGCCATCAACGTCCAGCTCAATGCGGATGACCAGACTCCCTGGGTTTATGGTGAACCGGCTCCGGCGGACAAAGAAGGGGATGAGGCTGTCCGTTTCCGCATCTCTAATATCAACACGGATTCAAGTTTGGTTACGTTGGGTGAGAATACGGAGTACTCCCTGTCGATCCGGGATATGCCCGATATTGACGTTACTGCTCTGTTTAATGAATGGAAGCTCGATCCATCGGGCATGGAAGGGGATCATTTCCCGATTAACCCTTACACGGGCTTGCATGCGGTTGAGTATAAGGGGGCTCCGGCAGTGCCATGGGATCCTGCTGCGTTTGCTGGCTACAAATCCTACAAAATCGTGTATCGGACGGCCAACTTCGACGCTTCGGATGAAATGGCGGAAACGAACGATCCATTGTTTACGAATCCCGCAACAGTGGTGGTTGATTCGTGGTTTGAGCGCTATGTCTATCCTCCGGTGCGCTTGCGTTATGCGGACGGGTATAAGCGGATTGTATTGCGTGCCGGCGAGCCCACCAAAAAGGACATTTTCGAATTGAAGAATGCGGACATCGTTGAACGGGCTGAGTTCATCTTGTGGCCGATATCGATGCCGGTATTGAATGACTTCGAGGCCGAAAGGGATGATTTTCCGCTTCCCGGTGATCCGATGGATTTCACGGTTGAGTTCTCTTCCGGCGGAAAAGGGGTGCTTCCCCGGAATCTTGTGGATCCTTCGGATGTTTCAGGCCGTGTTAAAGTGTTCCTTTCGGCGACTGATTTGCCCGCTTCGGCTTCCGGTTCGTCTCTGATCAATCCGATAAGGATCCTGCCTCTTGAGAACGGAGAAATCATGTTGGAGTTGGATACTTCAAGTGCGTCAAATGGGATCCAGGTGCAGTATCTTGAGAAGGACGGCAAATGGCGGTCGGCTCAGCCGCTGTCCATCCAGACGGAGGGGGCTAGCCGTCACTACTGGATTGACAGTGGACCTCCCAAGACGCGAGAAGACCCGTCATCCGTTGATTTCCGTCTTTATCGAGTGATCCAGAACTAGCCCGAATATGAAACACAGCTTTCGAACAATTGCCGGAGTCGCCAGCTTGATGGCATTTGCCCTGACCTCTCACGCTCAAATGCCTTTTCAGGGCGGATGGGCGAGGGGAGCGAATGAATACATGGAGTTTTTTGTGTCCGCCAAATACCTGACCGGCACGAAGATCCAACTCCACAACCTCGGGGAAATGGGGTATGTGCGGGATTCCAGTTATGCATACACCCATCTTTTCAACGATGGTTGGATCAACGTGCTCTTCCCCGGTAGCGACCGGACTTCAGCTTTCTCTTTCCGGTTTGAGAATGCGGAGGGGAATGACGATGGTTTTGTGGAGTCTTTTTCTCTATCCCGTTACCGGTCCTCCTCTTTGGGCACGGCGTATGAGGCGGAGCAGGACTTTGTTCCCGGGTGGGAAGTGGGGGTTCGCTTTCCCGGTTGGAATCCCACTCCGCGCATGAGGATTGGACTATTGGCGGGTCTCGGCGTGAACGCGCTTGAAGAAGACTATTCGGCGACCATTGAGGGTGAGTTGTTCCGCCAGAATTTATCGGTTCCGGTACAAGGTTCCGAGATAACAATGGCGACCTCCGGATACTACGTCGGGAGTCCCTCATCGGGTCCTTACATTTTGCTTTCCGATTTAAACTTTGATCCCAGCACCGAGGAACGGGTCGAACAGGTTTTGGCAAATGGAGAGGTTGTCAAAGTCCCTTCTTCTGTGACCGGTTCGTATGGATTGGACGGGATTCTGGCGACGGTTCGCGGCGGTTTGTATATGGACTATTCCATCACGCCCCGTTGGGTTGTTCAGGCAGGACTCGGGGTCTCCATGACCTACTTGTGGAGCGAGTTTACCTCAGATCAGACGTTGGTCAGTTCGACCTTGGCTTCGGCTTATCAACTCATTGACACGGTTCGTTCGGACGACTACCTGATCGGTGGATATGGACAGTTACAATTGTCCTATCGGTTGAATGAACGAACCTCTCTCTACGCTGGAGCGGAGTTTCACGCCGTCACTGAGCCGAAGAGTAACAAAAAGGAAGCAACCTATGCCGATATTGACATCGGGTCGCCCTTGTACTATTCCGTTGGGGTGTTGATCCGCTATTGATCCGGATGCCCCCGAACACGACGCATCCCGCTTGGGGCGGGATACGGGGGTTCAATTATTCATCTTTTTGTCCGAGGATGCGGTCCATGATTTCGGTCATATCCTCGGCCGTGTCGAACACGTGGCGTGCGATGAAGATTGGTGCATTGTTTTGAAGCGCCAAAGCAATGGAGTCGCTTGGGCGGGCATCGATTTCGACAAATTTCTTTCCCAGTTCGTTGTCCATTTGGAACTGAAGTCTTGCGAAAAAGGTGCTGTCGACCACATCGTTGATGAGCACCCGCTTGAGGGTGATATCAAAACCCTGAAGAATGAATCCGATCAGATCATGGGTGAGCGGACGCTCTTTCCGGAGACCCTCGCGGGCCATCCGGACCGCTTCGCCGGTGTATCCGTCCACATAGATTACTATGGTCTTTTCATCGTTGCCCAGAAAAAGCGCGTATCCGTTTGTATGAGGAACAGGAATCTTGAGGAAGACTTCCACTACGTCGTTTGACATACGGTGAGATTATAGGTTGTGTGTCCGATTTATCAACTGGCAAACTGGCATTTCACTGGTGATCATTCAGCGGGTCGGATTGCCGGCTATTCTTTTCAGGAATTGGGATTCGGGAGTTCGCCAAAGCGGTCGACGTAGAGCCGGATGATATGGTCTGCGACATCGTGAATCGGACGACCATCGGTAATGATGCCCAATCCCACATCCCGGTATATCGGATCCCGGATCTGCAGGAGCTCAATGATCCTTGCCCGAGGATCAGGGACTTGGAGCAAGGGGCGGTTGCTGTCTCCGGATATTCTATCCAGAATGGTGTCTGGAGAGGCATAGAGGGCGATGACGAGCCCGATAGCTTTCATCCGCTCGAGCAACCCGGGTTGCATGATCAGCCCGCCGCCGCACGAAACGACCAAACCGTGATCGGCATGCCCCTCGAAAATAAACTTTCGTTCGAGATCCCTGAAGTGTGGCTCGCCGTGGATCTCGAAGATTTTGGAAACAGGGATCCCTTCAGCGGACTCGATGGCGTGATCAGAGTCCACAAATTGCATGCCGAGGTGGGTGGCCACCTTTCGGCCGACCGCGCTTTTGCCGGTTCCCATGAATCCCGTTAGATAGAGATTGGGACGGGTTGAATGCTGTGGCTGAGAATGGGTGCTTTGGAGCATGTTGGTCGCATCATCCCGCTCGAACTGTGGGAATGCAAGCTTCTCTCTTTTGTCGGCCACGGTGGAGCGGATAGGGGCGTGCACGGGATCCACCGTCATCTACTTGGAGAAAACGGTGATTCAGATGGCTCGGGGAGAAATCACGATATGCGAAGCTCTCTATGATTGAAGGGCCTGCCATACGCCGATCCAAAAAGGAAGGGTCAGGACGGCTCCGCCGTATCCCGCAAGCATGACGGCGCTGGCGCGTTCGCGGTTTCCCCCGTAGGTGCGGATCTGGAGGATGAGGTTGGTCGCCTGGGGGAAGGATGCTTGCATGACCCAGAACATGCAAAGCATCGGTTCGGTTGCCGCGAGTCCGGATAGATGCAGGATCGCGATCGCAATAATCGGCATCAGGAATAGCTTGATCGAGACTGCCCTGAGGATGTCTTTCCCGTGATGGTGGAATTTGAACGGTGTGTTGGCCAAAGTGCCTCCAAGCACGACAAGGGAAAGAGGCACTGCGATGTTGCCGAGCATGGAGATCGATTCGGTTACCGGGGCAGGTATGGAGTTTTCCCATCCGAGCAACACCAGAACGGTGGCCAGCAGATTGGCGCAGAGCGGAGGGGTGATGATCTCCCGCATACGGAAGGGGCGTTCGGCGCCGCCTGAGATCAGGTATTTGCCGAAGGTCCACAGCAGCGGGTTGTAGAGTAGAACGTAAAGGAAAGTGTAGGCTCCGAACGCATGAGCTTGTTCCGGGAAAAGATCCTGTCCAATCGCCACCGAGAGGTATCCGGCATTGTGCATGAACGATAGGGGAATCATGTCGGGTTTCCGGCGCATGTCTCCCAGAAATACGATTGCAGTCAGTGTGCCCCCGATCAGAAAGGTGACGAGGGCACTGAGAGGAAGGACCCACCAGAACGGCATTGAAGCGGGATCAAATCCACGGGTGATGTTGTCGAAAATGAGGCAGGGAAGGAAACAGGCGACCGATCCTTTGGCAATGCCGTTGATCATTCCTTCAGAAAAGATGTCCCTTCTTGCAAGAAAACCGGAGGTAACCGCGATGAGGGCGAGCGAAATGATTGCCGGGAAACCGGATCCGAAGCCTTCCAGAAATGCGTGCATGAAATGGTGTTCTTGTGTGTTGGGACGAATGGTCCGAGTCTATTCGAGAACATCGGCCTTTTTCAACATGGCCTCGAGCGCTTCGATGGGAAGTCCGACAATGTTGGAATATGATCCGGAAAAACCGGAGACGATCCAGCCCAGGCAATCCTGAATCGGGTATCCTCCGGCGTATTCTGTGGCGGGAATCCGATCGAGATAGGTTTCGATTGTGGAAGGCGAAAGCGGGAAAAAGGTAACGTCGCTCGTTACACTTTCGACGGTCATGAAACCGGTTTCGACACAACAGAGCGCGATTCCGGATGTGACTTGATGGGTTCGTCCGGAGAGCATGCGGATCATTTCACGGGCGTGATCGCGGTCGCGAGGTTTGTTGAGAACCGTGTTTTCAAGGCATACAACTGTGTCGGAACCGAGCACCCAAGCGTTCGGGTATTGGTTGGCTACAGCGCGTGCTTTCGCCTCGGCATTGGACGTTGCCATGATGGTGCCGGGCACCTTCTCATCCTCGAGTTCCTCCACATTGGACACCTTGATGTCGAAGACCGGAATCAGGCGCTTCAACAGTTCTTTGCGTCGCGGAGATTGCGATGCCAGTATGAAGGGGCGCTGCCCGGAGTTCATGGTTTGTTCAGCCGGATTTCGAGCGAGCGCCCATGGGCGTCGAGTTGTTCGAGTCGACTGAAAGTCCGTACGATCGGAGCCGCAGCTTCGAGATGCTCCGGTTTGTATCGAACCACGCTGGTTCGACGGAGGAAATCCGTGAGGCGCAGCCCACTGAGGAAGCGTCCGGCTCCGCCAGTTGGAAGGGTGTGGCTCGGGCCGGCGGTGAAGTCTCCCAATACGGTTGGGGTGTGGTGACCCTGCAGAATGGCTCCCGCAGTGGTGATTTGATCGGAAAAGAACGGGATCGAGTCTTCGGCGACATGGAGCTCCAAGTGTTCGGGAGCAATGTGGTTGATCGCGCGGACGGCCTCTTCCCGTTGTTCGTAGGTGATACAAACGCAGCGGTCCTCCATGATCGGTTCAATGCGCTCACGGGCGGAAAGGGACGGGAGTTGGCGGTTTACCTCATTCATGACCGATGCGATCGTGGAATCGCTTTGGGCCAACAGGAAAATCCGCTCTTTGCCGGTTCCGTGTTCAGCCTGAGCCAGCAAGTCTGCTGCCACCCATGCGGGGTTGCAGGTTACGTCAGTGAGGATGGCCACTTCGCTTGGTCCGGGAAGCAAGTCAACTCCGACATCGCCGAATACCTGGCGTTTGGCTTCGAGGACATAGGCGTTTCCCGGGCCGAAGACTTTGTCGACTCTCGCGATAGAGTCCGTCCCATATGCCATCGCCGCTATTGCCTGTGCTCCACCCACCCGGTAGACTTCGTCCACTCCGCAGATGCGGAGAGCTGCCCTCATGCCGGCGGACAGTGAGCCGTCGGGGAGTGGCGGCGTGCAGACCACGATTCTGGGGTTGCCGGCCAGTTTTGCGAGGCTTACCGACATGATGACCGATGACACAAGCGGAACGCGTCCGCCGGGAATGTAGATTCCCACCGATCCAATCGGGTAGAAACGCTCACCCACTTCGGCTCCATGCCCGTTGGTGAAGGACCAGTTATCCGGCTTGGTTATGCGATGAAAGAACTCAACCTGGGCTTTGGCTTTGTGGATGTTTTCGATATCGTCGCTTGAAAGGCTGGCGAGTCCTTCATCCAGCTCGGCAGCAGAAACGCGGATTGTCCCGGAGGAGATCTGTGCTTTGTCGAAACGCCCGGTCATTTCGATGAGGGCCGCATCCCCTTTTGCGCGGACCTCTGATAGAATGGTCCGAACCACTTGACTGATCTTTTCACGTGCGGCGGAATCTTGTTCAAACGCAGCGAGCTGCTGGAGAATGTCGGGTGAATTTGCCTTGAGAATGGATCGCATGGTCAGCTTGTCGGGTCGGGTGTTGGTCTTTCGGATGAAGAATGCTATTCCCTCGGATAGTCAAACAGGTTTTCGCTGAGCTCCGGATTGATTTGGATGCTCAGTGGCTTCAATTCGTAAAGTGTGGAACCATTGGATCTTCCGATGATTCGGGTCGGAAAGCGGAGGCCATCGATTAAGGTTTCTCCTTCTTCGATGGTTTCGATGCCGGACGGGTTGATGGTCCGGATGAGACGACCAGTGGTTTTGTCAATCTGTCTGGAAAACGTGAACCCCCCGGGATGATTGTATATCAGGATTTCGGCCTCATTCCCATCGTCTATCCGGATCCCCGCGTAAAGCGGGTTTCCTTCCTCGGGTGGAAAGGGCTGGAAGAAGAA
>JAFGAQ010000046.1 GCA_016933595.1 Opitutales bacterium
CGAGCCG
Organism: Opitutales bacterium; assembly: GCA_016933595.1. GTDB lineage: Bacteria > Verrucomicrobiota > Verrucomicrobiia > Opitutales > JAFGAQ01 > JAFGAQ01. Next base: position 8 of record JAFGAQ010000046.1, read on the forward strand.
TTCAACGGGATGGGTGAAAAACGCATCTTTGCCCCCGATCAGGAGGATTTTCTCATCCAAAGTGAGACGGCTCACAATGGATTCCGCCCACAGGCGGGAGCTTTCAGAATCGATTGGGGATAAGGTGGCTGACATAGGGTTCCTTTGCGCAAACCTGCGTGCCCCGGCCAAATCTGTCGAGCACATTTGAGAAGCCCCGGATCCGTGTCAAAAATGCCATTGACGAACGCATAATGGTGTTCATGAATGCAGCTAATGCATGCCTTCCGGAGCGCATTCGAAGACCAAAATAACATCCGGTAAAAACACCTCACATCAACCATCACCCATATGGCAGGAAAAGCACCTTGGATCTCCTATCGTCCCGAACTCAAAGTGCTCGACTGCACGATCCGTGACGGCGGCCTCATCAACAACTCCCAGTTCACAGATGAGGAAGTGAGAGCCGTCTATCAAGCCTGCGTCGCGGCCGGTATTGACACAATGGAGATCGGATACATGGGCTCGCAGGCCCAATTCCCGAAAGACGTGTACGGACCTTGGCGCCATTGTGAGGAAGAAGACTTGCGAAGGGCCATCGGCAACCATGATGCGGCGACCACCGGACTCAAGCTTGCCGCCATGGCGGATGCCGGTGGCAAGTGTGACTGGCGCAATGAAAACCTGGCCGCCAAAGACAGCGTACTCGATATCATCCGGGTAGCCTGCTATGCCAACCAGATTTCAGAGGCGGTCGAGATGCTCGATCACTTCCACAGCCTCGGCTACGAAACCTCGCTCAACCTCATGGCGGTCTCCCATGTTTCCGATGCCGAGATCGATGAGGTGCTGAACATCGTCAAAGACACCCCTGCAAGCACAGTCGTCGTAGTGGATAGCTATGGCAACCTTTACCGTGAACAGATTGACTACCTCGTCCATAAATACATGGACGCCGTTTATCCGGTCGGGAAGGAGGTCGGCATCCATGCCCACAACAACCTGCAGCTTGCCTATGCGAATACCATTGAGGCCATCATCCTCGGGGCCAACCGGGTGGATGCCACCATCCTCGGGATGGGAAGAGGAGCAGGTAACTGCCCGATGGAACTCCTGCTGGGATTCCTGAGAAACCCGAAGTTCAAGCTCAGACCCATCCTCGAAGCTTGCCAAAACACCATCCTGCCGCTTCGCAGCAAATATGACTGGGGTCCATCGATTCCCTATTACATCACCGGACAGCTCAACCTCCACCCCCGCAGTGCCATGGCATTCCGGGAAGGCAAATCCCCGGATGCGTTCCTTTCCTTCTACGACAAAACCATCACTGATCTGTGATCTTCGATTTAAGCGAATGCCTGATTTCCGGGCACTAAGGTCACGCATTCGACTCCCATTCACAAATAACGAGCTGAAGCACTGGGATCAAAGTGCTTCCAATCCAACACTCCAAAAACAAATAACCGTCAGCAGGGAACACCCACTGACGGTTCATCAAAAATAGCTTTGTGGTTCTGGTGATGCAGCGGATCCATTATCGGATCCAGCATCAAAGACACAACGGCAGATCTTCAGGCCTTTTCCACCAGC
>JAFGAQ010000333.1 GCA_016933595.1 Opitutales bacterium
GACTATCCATGGATGCCCCTGTCCTTCGGGTCCGTTTGGCCTGCATTGGAAGTGTATCCTTCCCGGCGTCGCGCCAATCGCAGGACGAGGGAGATATTGATGAAGTTGATTCCGGCGTGGGCCGCTATGGGGTAGAGAAGGCTTTGACTTTCGATATACAGCAGCCCGAGCAGTCCGCCGACGACCCCAGCGAATACGGGCCATGACCACCAGTCGCGATTGGGTGGGATATGCATCAACCCAAAGATCAGGCTGGAAACCCATAGTCCCGTTTCGTTGAGTAACCACCCGCGGAACAGCATCTCCTCTCCGGTTCCACTTGCCAAGGCCAGGGCGGCGACTTGGATGCCAGACAATCCTTTGAGCACATTGGCCATTTGAAGGGACGAACGCTCAAAAACCGGGGCTATCCGGATCAATAGACGGGAAATAAGGTGCACTGCGGCGACCAGCAATACCGTTAGCCCGGTGCTCCGGATCATCATCGTGGAGGTTCCCGGAACAAATTCATGCCATGGAAAGGATCCTTTGCCGATGCGCCAGTGCATCAATCCCGCCGCGATGGCCGCCATCGCGAGGTAGAGGGCGACCATAGCGCCGGTGGGGAGTTTTCCTTCCGGTTTCATGGAAGGCAATGTCAGGCCCGGATCAGGCCTTTGACCATTCCGGGGCCTTTGTAGATAAATCCAGTGTAGACTTGGATGAGAGCGGCTCCGGCATCGAGTTTTTCCTTCATCTGATCCGCGGTTTCGATTCCACCCACTCCGATGACCGGCACTTTGCCTCCGGTTGCCCGAAGGACCTGTCTGAGCACTTGTCTGGAACGTTCGCGCAAGGGTTGTCCGCTCAATCCTCCCTGTTTCTCGAGATTCTCATAAGGCGGGCTTCGATCAATCGTGGTATTGGTGGCGATGATCCCGTCCCATGCACAATCGATGACGGTTCCAACGATCTCTTCGATCTGTTCCTGATCGAGATCCGGTGCGATCTTAAGCAACAGGGGGATTTTCCGTTTGCCGGAGCTCACCCGTTCGCTGTTGGCCTGATTGAGGGTGCGCAGGATGCCGCCGAGGTAATCACTGCCCTGGAGCTTGCGCAGATCCGGTGTGTTCGGGCTGCTGATGTTCACCGCCACGTAGTCAGCCAAATCCGCGAGCAAGGAGAAGCTTTTGAGGTAGTCGCCTGCGGCGTCTTCCAGCGGGGTGGTCTTTTGTTTGCCGAGATTTACTCCGAGGATACCGGGTGCACGCTGCCCGATTTGTTTGCGCCATCGGGCAAGGCGCTGGGCCATTGCCTCCGCTCCGGCATTGTTGAATCCCATCCGGTTAACCACCGCGTGGTGTTGCGGGTAGCGGAAGAGCCGGGGCTTGGGATTGCCCGGTTGCGGCAGTGGAGTAACGGTTCCCACTTCCACGCATCCGAATCCGAGCGCGAACAGCCCATCCACCGCAAGCGCGTCTTTGTCCATTCCGGCAGCGATTCCCACAGGGTTGGGAAACTCGAGATCCCATAGCTTGACCGGGGCTCGCGATCCCGGATGATACATTGCACGGAGCAGGGATCTGCCGGGAGCACAAGCACCAGCGAGTTGCAATGCCCGGATGCTCATATTGTGTGCTGCTTCGGGAGAAAACCTGAAAAGGATGGGTCGTAAGACCCTTTCGTATGCGGAGCCCATTTGGAAATCCTGCAATAAAACTTATCATTTTACCCATTTGGCAATTGATTTTTGCAGGAAATCCCCTATTCCCCGTTTCCAGACCATGGATCGGGATACCCTTTTGCAGGGAGCTGGACGTCTATTTTAACCTATTCAATCTGACATATTTACGAGTTTTGATATGAGCAAATCATCCCCCAAACTGCAATGGCTGAAAGTCCGTATCGGTGAAGACTACAACTGGTGGGTTGCGGAAACCAGTGATCCCGTGCACTGGGATGTGGATGGTTTGAGCATTATTGATCCGCGCCAAAAGGCGCATATCGTGGATCTTCTCGATGCGCTTCGCGAATACGGATTCGATATTGAAGTGTTTGAAAGCGCGTTTTTCGCCTTCCGGATCACCCGCAAGCTGCCGGACAGTCTGGTCGAGCTCACCCGCGTGTCGGAATCATTTCTCGAAAGCGAGGAGGATGTGTTCCTTCTTCCCGACATTCTGGATGAGGAAAAGAGTCCCTATGCGGATTTCCTCGACCAAATCACCCGCCTGCGGGTGAAGATGCTCAACAGTCTCATTGACTTTGAGGAGAGTCTTGAGATCGACGAGATCGAAGAGCAGATCCGTGAACAGCAGAATGCCGAGTACATGGAAGGTAAATCCATCCATGTGTTCAATGAAGTCACCGCGATCCTGGAATTCATCCCGGAAGGTTACGAACTCGAGATCGGGGAAGATGCCAAGGAGGCTTCAACCGACGAAGAAGAGATCGACATTGATCTTCCTGACTTCGAAGAAGACGAAGAAACCCTCGAAGAAGACGAAACCATGAAGTGGGACGACGATGACGATGACATCGATGGCTCAGAGGACGGCGACGAGGATGAAGACGAGGACATGGACGAGGATGAAGACGAGGATTTCGAAGACGAGGATGAAGATGAGGACGAGGATTCTCCCCGTAAATCCAAACGTGGCCGCCCCCGCAAAGGCTGATTGCTGAAGAAGGTGGATGGAGAAGGCTGCTTGGTATATAGTACCTGTCTCCTTTGATCACATAGTCTGGCCCGGACTGTTTGTTTGGGCCGCATTGCCTTTGTACTCGTTGACATCTACTCGTGGTTAGGTTCAGGGTGCCTGCGCGGGTGAGGGCTTTGTGATTCGCTATCTGGATCAATTCTCTGTGGTGTTGACCGATCGTGGATTTCCGTTTCTGAATAAACGAAACCCTACCCCCGAAATGATCCGTTCCTTCGCCGCCTTGTATTTCGCCTGCCTCATGGAATCGGTTCTTGGATATGCAGATCCGGAATCGACCGCTGCGCCTTTTCCTGAGCGTCCCGTTTACGATTCGATGGGTTTTGAGGAGGGTCTGACGGTAGCCAACAGGTATAAAGGTGCATTGCTCGACATTGCTCAGAAGCTGGAGCAACCCATTGCGCCTGAACAGAAGTCACACTTCATCTCGTGGTTGAGCCGTATTGAGGACGGTCCTGTGTTTGCTTGTAATCGCGAGAACGTGGGACGATACAGTTGGATCGAAAACGCAGTGATGATGGGGTTGGAGGATTCCATGATCCGGTCGCTCCACCACAATGACGTTTTCCTGGCGGACGAGCAATGGAAGGAGGTCTTCGAGGCGTATTTGAGCATGGACTATTCCCTCTTGATAACGAC